>JAUWNF010000494.1 GCA_030612785.1 Phycisphaerales bacterium | reverse complement strand
GAATCGTGGAAGGCAGCGGCCTAGGCAACGCCACTGAAGGATGTTGACCACGACCACCTGATCCGATTCCATCAACACCTCAGGACTGCGCGCAGCGGACACGAGCGACGGCCGCAGATCAACGGGCCACGTACGGTTCAGATCAAGGTCCAGACTGCTGCCCGCGTACTTCGCTGGCCCTGTTGTCCGGCGCGTCGAGGAACCGTTCTTCCTCACCGAGCATATAAAGCGATGAATCGGCGCGGTTCTGTTGGTGTGCAGCGGGCGCAGGCTTGCATGGCCGAGGCGAAGCTTAAGCGAACTTGTGCTGTGCAGGGATGAGGAGCGTCGGAGACACTCCGCCATGGACAAGTGGTAGTCGGCATTCTGACATCACGGGGATCGATGGGTGTGGCCATCATTTGTGGCATCAGGCTGCGGAGCGGGTCCACCAGGCATCCCATTGGCCGGATTCTCGTAGGGTCACGAGGTTCATGACGGCTGCGGCGTTGGATGGGTCCCATTTCATCCCGGTCCGCTTCAGTCGCAACGTCAGGTTCTTGCACATGGCTTCCGTAGGCCCCGAGCCAATGTCCCAGCCGAGCGCTACCGCGCGGCGGTAGTCCACCATCTCCCAGCGCTCCGTGAGATAGTTGCGCAACAGGCGAGCCTCCACGATACCCCGACCCTCAGCCTCGACGATCTGGCGAAGCCGCTCCGCAGAAACCCGAATCCCCGCGACGGTATGCAGATCTTCCGCCGCCTGCTTGAAATCATGAATGACCCCCAAGGTGCACAGGATGCAACAGGCACCCGTCGTCACCGTCCGATGGTGGATGCCGACACGCACATCCACAGGGCACAACCCGCCCGTGGAACGCGACCAGAAGTATCGGCGTCGCAACGTTACCGTTCCGGTCGCCGTCAGCACGTTCAACGAGCGGTCGCCCTTATTGCGAGCGGGTGGAAGGTCCCTGATCGCCGGGTTCGGAGGGGAAAAAAGCGGCCGCTTGGGCCGTTGGATCAGCATCTACTTTTGCTTGGACAGCCAACTCCAGTCCCTCACGGGCCACGATCAAAGCCGCATCGCGGAAGGCCATCTCGCTCGCTTCGATCCAGTGCCCATCCGGGGCGTCCTCCAACATTTTGAGGGCCTTGGCAAACTCCTCTTCGAAACGCTCTCTATTTGATGCATCAGCACGTCGCGATCCATGGGCCAGCCTCCTGCTACAGTGAATAGTAACCACGTCCATGCTCGTAGACTCCCACAAACCGCGCGCCAGCGCAATCAAGTGTGGCGCGACTATTTCCGCCACACCAACGAAGATGACCACACCCGGGATCGATGGAACCCTGTGATTGCACCTTTATGCCGTAGGCCAAGTGGGCCACAATAGCCTGTGATTCAGTTCTCGGCGTGAGGCACGACCTGGAGACCTTGATAGCCTTGTTTCTCTACGCAGTGCGGTAGTGCAAGGCACCCACCCAAGCCAGTTGGCGTTTGGGGCAGGGTGATCCGGTTCTTGTGGCTCAGGTTTGGTTGCAGGAGGGATTTCGAAATAGGGTGACTAACGATGTCAAGCTTGCCTGTGGGCCGCGGCGCTGATGCTACTGCAACCGTCCCACGGAACGTAGGTCTGCCATCAGTTCGCGGTTTTGCCGTGACTTCAGCCCCGGAACCCCAGGAGATGAACTCATGCATCTGGCGCATGTGGACAGAGACTCAGGACGAAAGGAGCCGCTTGAGGATCACCTGCTGTTGGTGGCGAAGGGAAACGACAGTTTCGTTGGCGCCGCCGGCTTTGCCGCCGGGTTTGGGGCGCGAGAATGTGGAAAGGTGCTCGGACTCTGGTAAACGCCTCCGGACCCGGCCTCGGGGAACGGGGAAACCGTTACCGTAACGACACTCAAGAGGTGCATTCGTGAAACATGCCTATCTGGCTCACAGCGGAAGGGAAGGGCACGGCCGGCCGGAACCGCTCAAGGAACACCTGGAACTGGTGGCCCAGCGGGCCGCGCGCCATGCAAAGGTTTTCGGCGCGGAAACCGAAGCCAAAGTGGCGGGGCTGCTGCATGATATAGGGAAGTACAGCGAACTCTTCCTCCGACGCCTGCAAGGCAAGGAGCAAGGACTGGACCATTGGTCTCCCGGGGCGGTCTTCGTTTGGCACAGCTACCAACATAACGCTCTCGGGGCTACACTCGCGGTGCAGGGCCATCACCTCGGCCTGCAGCACGGCTGCGTGGACGACCTGTCCCAGGAACTCGCCTCAGGAAGATTGAAGGATGCTCAGCCATCGGAGCGGCGTGTCACGGAAAGCGATCTGAAAGCTCTCTTTCAGCGACTTAGGGATGACGGTCTCGACCGCCCTCCGGCTCCGAAGCAGTCGATCTTCAACTCCGAAACACCTCCGGCGGCTGGAATGCTAGATGCACGTATGCTCTTCTCAGCCCTGGTCGACGCGGACTACCTCGAAACGGAGGCACACTTTCAGGGCGAACTCGACGGAACCAAGCGTTATCGGCCAGAGGGATCGGGCCTCGAAGCCGAGAGAGCGCTTGAATTCGTCCGCCGTCACGTGGCAAAACTCCAACAGGGTGTGGATTCCTCTGAAGATGTCAGCGGCATCCGCGATGATCTGTTCCGCGCCTGCCTGACCGCGGCGGACCAGCCGCCGGGACTCTTCACGCTCTGTGCCCCAACCGGGTCAGGAAAGACGCTGGCCATGCTCGCCTTTGCGCTGAGGCACGCAGTGCAACACGACCTGCGCCGTATCGTCATGGTCATCCCGTATCTTACCATCATTGAACAGACTGCTCGCGAGTACCGGAAGATCCTCCAACCGTTTCTGGGAGATCATTATCTGTTGGAGCATCACAGTCTAGCAGGCACGCGCGACGGGCAAGGTGACAAGGAAACCGACACTGAGGACTACGCCGATCAAACCGCGCGACTTCTCGCTGAGAACTGGGATGCCCCGCTGATCGTCACCACGAGCGTGCAGTGTCTGGAGTCGCTGTTCGCCAATCGCCCTTCAGCCTGTCGCAAGCTCCACCGGCTTGCACGTAGCGTTATTCTCTTCGACGAGGTCCAAACCCTGCCACCGAAACTGGCCGTTCCCACTTTGGCGACCCTTTCTCGCTTGGCCGAGCGGTATGGCACTTCCGTTGTATTCTCGACCGCCACGCAACCAGCTTTCGATCATCTTGATGTGCAAGTACGCAAGTACGCTCCCGCAGGCTGGCAACCGCGGGCAATCGTACCTCAGGCGGATGATCTGTTCCGGCGGGCGCGCCGCACGGAGGTCAGTTGGGATGTTGCAGAGCCGCTGTCATGGGAGGAAGTGGCGAATGCTCTGGCGAAGGAGGAGAACGAGCAAGTCCTCTGCATTGTCAACCTCAAACGGCACGCC
>JAUWNF010000397.1 GCA_030612785.1 Phycisphaerales bacterium | reverse complement strand
CCATAGTGCCCGGAGTGCGGCGTAACGGTGCAGGAACCCGGAGGCAAGTCGCACGGATGACGTGAAACCGGCCGGATAGGTAGCTCGAAAGGATGAGGACGCCATGAAACACACGCGAACACCCCCGCGGACGGGGCCGCGCGGCGCACGTTGAAAACTCTGCGCACGGGGCGGAAGATGACGTGCCAACCGTTACGTGCTGACGTCCATTTCGAATTCGGCGAGCTTGAGGCGCACGCGCGGGAGGACACGAGCCTTGGCTTTGTAGACTTGGTTGGGTGTCATCCTCAAGCGGGCGCACACCTCCTTGACCGGGCGCTCATCGAACAGGAGCATTTGAAAGACTTGGTAGTTCCTCTCCGACACCGCCCCCCGAACCTGTTTGACACAGTACTTGAGATGTTCCTGTTGCCAATGTTGCTCCCAGATTTCTGCGGGGCTGGGTTCCGGATCGCGCAGCGCCCGGAGGTCTTGACTATCAGCAAGCGCCACGCGGCGTCGGCGCAGCAAATCCACTACCTTGTTATTGACCATCCGGCGGAGCCAATTCTTGAACCCGCCCTTTTGTTTGTCATATTCGAAGGTGGCAATGTTGCGGGCGATCGCTTCGAGGCACTGATCGCGAACCTCTTCCGCGTCTTCGCGTGACAGCCCTCGCGCCCGCGCGTAGCGGTACAGCAGCGGAACGTAGAGATCGCGGAACTCGCGCCATGCTTGATGGTCGCTCCGGTTCCGGACGCGCGCCAGTAGGCTCTCGCGCGTGGTCTCCATCTACTCCGCCCGATCAGCAATCCGGCGCTCACTTCCGTCACGGCTCGCCGGGGCCGGAGAGACCGGCGGCCAGCACGGCGTAATCGCTCAGGCCCACGTCGTCATCACGGTCGAAATCGAAGCGGGCACACTCCGAAGGCACCGGAACGCGGCCGAAGCACACTTGGAAGTCCGCGACATCCGCCAGGTCCACGTCACCATCACATTCGGAATCACCCGGCGGACAGTTCATCATCTGGCCCTCGCTGCCCGGGGGATCGAGCACGTTGTAGTACAGGTGCAGCCCGTTGAGATTCAAACGCCCGCTGCTGTCGGTGAAGCTCAGCGTATCCACGTAGAGCGCCTCGGCCGTCCCGCCGACCCCGTCGCGGTTGCCGTTGTCCACCCAATCCGCCAGGCTGACATGACCATTGCTGCCGATGACCAACTCGGTCAGATCGAAGTTGTCCACGAAGCCGGCCGGGTTGCCCTGATGCGTGTCCGGGTCGTCACCGAGGTCCGCGCCGCCGATTTCCAGTTGGGCGTATGCGGCCGGATCATCGTCTGGCAGGCCTACGCCACCGACCATCTCCAGAACCGCCGATGCCCCCCACCACCAGTCAGTCCCGTTAGTATTCGCAAAGATGAGCGAGCCCGTCAGCGTAACGGTGCCCTCGAGGTCCAGAACACCGTTCGCACAGATGTTCAAATCCGTGGCCGCGATCGATGAACCCGCATCCTCAATGTGCAACTCGGCTATCGCGTCGGGGGCGGTGACCGTGTCCGGACAGAGTACGATGGGACCGTCGGTAAACGTGACCTGGGAACCGCCCGACACCACGGTGGACCCGCCGGTGATGGACAACCCATCGGTACCGTAGAGCGACGAGCCCATGACTTGCAAGACGCCCGAGACCCCCGGCCCCTTTCCCGGCGGCTCGTCCACGCCGTCGGTCACCCACACGACGGAATCCTGGATACTCATTGTCCCGCCAGCGGCGGTCAGGTTATAACTCTCCACGGTGACGTCGTAGATCGATAGCGTGCCCTCATCGGTCGCCTCGAAATACCCCGAGCCCGAAACGTCGGTGCGGATGTTGAGGACGCCATTGCTCGTCGCCAGGAACGTTCCGTTGTTGGTCTTGGGATTGGAGCCCTCGATGGAGATGGTCGTGGCGGCCACATTGGCTGCGACCGTGCCTTCATTGACAAAGTCGGCGTCGATCACCCCTTGCCCCTCGATCGTCACCGTGCTGGTCACCGTATCGCCAGGTGAGAAGGACGAGATTGAAGCGGTTGCGCCGCTGAGTTCAACCGGTTGAATCCCCGTGATGGTGGGCGTAGCTTCACGGGCGATGATCGCGCGTCCGTCACCCACAGTGAGTGTCCCGTCGTTGCGGATGCCGTTGGGCGAGTCGATGGTGAGATCGCCGCCGGTCACAAGCAGCGTGGAGTCGGCACCGAGCACCACACTATCAACGCTGACGCCTTCGGTGATGTCCTGGATCACGAGATCCCGGCCCTGGTCCTCAATGACCACATGCTCCACCACTGAGAGGCCGTTGGTGCCGGGAACGATGTCGCCTTTCCAGTTCTCCGGTGTGCTCCAGTTATTATCCCCACCTTCATCGTCCCACTCGACGCATTCATCGGGCACCCCGTTGCTGTCGAGGTCCCAGGCGGTCGCGCTGGCGCTGTCGCACTCGTCGGGGATGGCGTTGTTGTTGCAGTCCGGGAAGTACTCATAGGCTCCCATGTCCACGATCGGCGGGGTCCCGCTGCCGGGGTCGGGGTCGACCGTGGGGTCGTCCACGAAGCGCGGGTTGTCGTCGAGGTCGGTGGTAATCTCTGATGGTACGGCCCCGTTGCTCCCCGCGTCGATGCACGGCGAACCGGCCCGCACCCGAAGATCACCATAATCATCGTTGTCCCCGACCCCCCAGCCGTCACCGCCGTCGTCGGTCTCGCGCAAGAACATCGGATCGTCGTCGATATTGCCGCTGCCGACGTATTCGCTCAGCCCTTCGATCAGGCTGTAACTGACGGCGTAGTCGCTGGTGCCGTCGTGGTGAAGCTGGGCGGATTCGTCGGTCCCGCCTCCATCGCTGTTGCCCCAGAGCACGCAGTTGACCACGCTGGGGTACGACTCGCTAAAGGCTTCCATGCCGCCGCCATCGTACTGGGCAACGTTGTTGACGATGGTGCAGTTGGTCATGATCGGGTAGCACGCCTCGTTGCTTATGGCCCCGCCGTCGTCGCCCGCCTGGTTCCCCACGAAGATGCAGTTGGTTAATTCGGCATCACAGTCGGCGTTGGCTAAGGCCCCGCCGTCGGTGCCGGCTTGGTTGCCGGTGAAGATGCAGTTGGTCACCGTCGGGCTGCCGTTGCCCGAGTTGTACATCCCGCCGCCGCTCCAGTCGGCGTCGTTGTTTGTGAAAGTGCAGCCCGTCACCGTCGGACCACTGTCGATGGCAGACAGACCACCACCGTCAAGATCGGACGAGTTGCCCTTGAAGACGCAGTTGCTTACTGTGGGGAAGCCGTTGAAGACGAGCATTCCGCCACCACCCTCGGGGGGGGAAACGGAGTTACCCGCGGTGATGGTGAAGCCGTCGAGGACCGCCGTTGAGTCGGTGCCGCTGCCGGTCACCACGTGGAAGCTGTTGTCGGAGAACGAAGGCCCACCGGGAGAATCGCCCGGATCATCGTCGTCGTTCAGGTCGCCGCTGAGGATGGTCTCATAGGAGTCAATGTCGCGCTCGTCCGGGTCGGGGGCGCCGCAGCCGGCGTAGCCGCCCTCGATGGTCACGCCGTCGATGAGTTGGAACGTGGCCTCGCGGGGATCCGGCAGGCCGTTAGTGTTTGGTGTGTACGTACCATCCGCCACGCGGACCGTGGTTCCGTTTGTCGCCGCGTCCAGGGCCTCGCCGAGAGTTAGAAACGCATTGCACCAACTCGACCCGTCGTGCGTCGGCCCGGTGGCGTCGGCGTCCACGTACAGCCCCGGGCCAAGCTGAAACCTGGCGACCAGGATGTCCTCGTCAGTTCCGATCCCGACCATATCGTTGGTCGAGTGCCACACGGCCACCCAATTCCCGGCCCCGTCGGTGGTCACCTGCGGAACATAGTCGTCCCCCGAATCCGTGGCGGCGTTGTTGTTCAGCGGCGCCGGATCGGTCCAGGTGAGCCCGTTGTCCACGCTGCGGGCCACCAGGATGTCACGGTCGGTCCCGATCGTCCCGCTCAAATCGTCCAAGGAGTGCCACACGGCCACCCAGTTCCCGGCCGCGTCGGTGGTCACCTGCTGATGCCAGTCGGCCCCCGAGTCCG
>JAUWNF010000339.1 GCA_030612785.1 Phycisphaerales bacterium | reverse complement strand
GTGTGTTTCGTAAACGTAACCGCAAGCTGTCGTAAGCCGAGGATGGCGGCGGTACTTCTTAAGCACCGCCGCAGCCGCTGCGACGTAGTGCTCGTCCACGGGAAACCCGTCGGAAGCGAGTCGGGCGGCCGGGCGAATCACGTCGGCCAACGACTTGGCACCGTAGCGCTTCAGCGCGTAGTCCCAGCCCGCCAACACACCGGGCACGCCCGCGGCGAGAGGACCGACTCTGCTGCGAAGTGGTTGCTCGGGCCTGGCGCGCGACTCCTCGACAACGTACATGTCAGCGACCGCCGCCGCCGGCGCGGTTTCACGATAGTCCAACACGACCACGCGCCCGTCGGCGAAGCGCGCGATCATGAAACCGCCTCCGCCTAGCCCGGTGCTGTAAGGTCGGGTCACGCCCAGCGCAAACGAGACCGCCGCGGCGGCATCGATCGCATTGCCCCCGGTTTTCAGCAATGCGACACCCGCTACGGAAGCGTGCGCCGAATCGCTGGCGACCATGGCGCGATCGCCGCAGGCGATCCACGGTGGTTGCTCAGCCGCGCGTGCGCCAGTCCACGACGCGGTCAGGATTGTCGCCGCAGCCCAAAGAACCAAGCCTCGGACGAAGTCGCGCATGCGTGTCTCCTGTGCCCTTGGGCGTTCGAGAGACCGTCGATTATGCCCGCCTCATAACTGGTCGGGGACGTGTGGTACCCTATACCTCACGCGACCGGTCCTGGGCAAGCTTGCACCGTCGGTGTTTTCGATTAGGATCGTTTTGGCTCTCGGTGCGATTCACCCCTTCGGAGATCGCCATCCATACTTACTTGCGAGAGAAAATCGCCATGAACAGTCTGTGCCGTTTGACCACCCTAGGGATGCTCGTGGCGGGATTGGTGGGCGGTCCGGCGCCGGTCCGGGGGGACGCCGGCCGGCCTGTTGCGGAACACCCGTTGCTGAAAATCATGGAAAGCGAACTGACGCTGTCTATGGAAAAGCTCGTCGGCCCTGACGGCACCAAACCCTACTTCATCCTGTACGCCGTTACCGATGAACGAGTCGTGTCCGTCGCCGCGTCGCTCGGGGCGGTCACACGCGACAACGTGGACCATTCGCGGTTGTTAGACGTTGACGTCCGCTGCGGTGATTACGCGCTGGACAACACCCGCCAGATCCGCGGCGGAAGTGGCTGGAGCAGCTACGATCGCCGGGGAGGCACCGTGGGGTTGCCGCTCAACGGTGATCCGCTGGCTACCCGCCACGCGCTGTGGCTGCAGACCGATGAGAACTTCAAGGCGGCGGTCAAGCGCCTGGCCCAGGTCAAGGTCAACCTCAAGGTGAAAGTGGAGGAGGAAGACCCGTCGGATGATTTCTCCCGCGAGGAGCCCAGCAAGCACATCGGACCTTGGGTGGAGGCGCCCGCAGTCGACCTGAAGGCACTCCGGGAGAAGGTGCGGAAGTACTCCCGGAGATTCCGGGACCATCCGCTGATCTACAGGTCCAACGTAACGCTCATCGGAAGGACCACCAATCATTTGATAGTCAACTCCGAGGGGAGCAGACTGCAATTCGGCCGCGGGTGGTGCCGGATCGGGATTCGTGCCTCCACCATCGCCGAGGACGGGATGGAACTCCAGCAGTACGATTCATTCGACGCGCACACGCTCGCTGGCCTCCCCGGTGACGCGGAAGTCATGCAAGCGGTAGAGCAGGTCATTGCGGACGTGCTCGCGCTGCGCGAGGCGCCCATCGTCGATCCCTACACCGGACCGGCCATTCTGGTGAACCGGTCCAGCGGCGTCTTTTTTCACGAGATCTTCGGACACCGCATCGAAGGACATCGCCAGAAGGATATTGGAGAGGGACAGACCTTCGCCAAGAAGATCGGCCAGGAAGTCCTTCCTCCCTTCCTCAGCATCGTGGACGATCCCTCGCGGCGGCAGTTCAACGGCATCGATCTTAACGGGTTTTACGAATTCGACGACGAATGCGTGCCGGCCCAACCGGCCCGTCTGGTGGAAAACGGTATTCTAAAATCGTTCCTGCTGTCGCGTTCGCCGACGCGCGGGTTCAACAAATCCAACGGTCACGGCCGGCGTCAACCCGGCAATCGAGTGGTCTCGCGCATGGGGAACACCATCATCGAATCCACCAAACAGGTCCCGTTTGAGCAGTTGCGGGACATGCTGGTCGAGGAATGCAAGGAACAGAGGAAGGAATACGGTCTGTTGTTCAAGGATATTTCCGGCGGGTTCACTACGACTCGGCGGTGGAGCCCGCAGGCATTCAAAGTGTTGCCAATCTTGGTCTATCGGGTTTATGCCGACGGTCGACCGGATGAGTTGGTTCGTGGGGTGGACATCGTGGGCACACCGTTGACTTCCTTCTCCAAGATTCTCTGCACCGGGAACGACCCCAGTGTATTCAACGGCATCTGCGGGGCCGAATCGGGCAGCGTGCCGGTCTCCGCCGTTTCGCCCAGCATCCTCGTGGAGCAGATCGAGGTGGAAAAGAAGCGCAAGGCTCAGGACCGCCCCCCGATTCTGGAGCCCCCCATCGCCGCGGAGAAGAAGTGACGCGCTATCCGCTGGAGTTGGAACAGGAACTGGCGACAAGGTAACGGTTTCCGTGGAGTTCGTGTCTTGGTGGCCGAAACAATGACTTGAGCACTTGCACTCCATTTGGGGAGACAAATCCATGAGACTCACAGTTGCGATCGCTCTGGTAGCCTTGATTCCGTACGAACGGGTGCGAGGGGACGAATCCGTCGAACGGGAAATGAAGCAGGATGTGGTCCTGCGCGCCCTGGTGGACGAACTGGAGCGGGGCAGGACCGGCCTGAAACTCGAAGGCCTGGAGCACCCCTATTTTATTGAATACGGTGCAATTGATATCGCCCTGGCGGCAGTGTCGGCCGATCTGGGCGCGGTGGCGCGCCGGAGAGAAGGTCGGCTTCGGAGACTGCGCACCGCGCTCCGCGTCGGTTCCTACGTATTGGACAACACCAATTTCCGCGGCGATGCTTACGGCGGAAGCGTCTCCATGCCGATCGAGGACGACTACAACGCGCTCCGACAAATGGTGTGGTGGGCAACCGATCGTCACTACAAACAAGTGGTCGAAGCCTTCGAGAAAAAGAAGGCTTTCATGAAAAGCAAGATTATCGAAGACAAGCCCGACGATTTCTCGCGCGAGTCCCCCGTCGTCCACTTCGGCGACCGGGGGAAGACCGCCGTCGAGACCGCGCCGCTGGAGCGACTCGCGCTGGCCTTGTCGGCTGTTTTCAAGGACTTTCCCGAGATCCAGAACTCGCACGTGGAAGTCCAGGGGATGGCGGGCAACAAATACCTAGTCAACACCGAGGGCACGCGCCTGCGCACCGCAGAATCCCGGTTTTCGATCTCCGTCGCCGCCACCGTGCAGGCCGACGACGGAATGAGACTGTCCGATTCCCTCTCCCTCCACGCCAGGAATCTCCAGGACCTGCCCCCCCTCGAGGAGTTGTCCGAGCGCTGTCGCGAGATGGCCGGGCGACTCATCACGGTGAAGAACGCGCCCACGCTCGATTCCTACACCGGACCGGTGCTATTTGAACCCGAAGCGGCGGCGGCGATCTTCGTGCAAAACTTCGGCCACCGCTTCACCGGCGGCCAGCGATCAGTAGGCAGCAGTAGCAGCCCCGACGACTTCGAGAAGAAGCTCGAGCGCCGCCTCCTGCCCCGCTTTCTCAACGTGATGGACGACCCCACCCACGAGACCCTCGCCGGTGTCCAGGTGATGGCCCACTATGAGTACGACGACCAGGGCGTCAAAGCCCGCCCAGTCACCTTGGGCGAGAAGGGGCGGCTGAAGGCCTTGCTTATGTCGCGCAATCCCTCGAAGACGTTTTCGAACTCGACCGGGCACGGTTGCGGGGTCTTTCGCCCCTCCGCCTCGGTGGGTTGCCTGATCGTCACCGCGACGGAGGCGAGCGACAGCGCCGCGCTAAACGAGGAGTTACTCGAGGCGTGCGCGGACGAAGGGCTGGAGTACGGTCTCCGCATCGTTTCGCTCGGCGGTGCTTCCGCCCCCTTGGTTATGCATAAGGTGTACGCCGATGGTCGAGAGGAGTCGGCCCGCGGGGCCGCAATTGCCGGGATCGATCTCCGGGCATTCAAGCGCCTGCTGGCGGTTGGCGACACGCCCTACGTGCTCAACAGCGGACGCTGGTACGGTTCCGCCACGACGGCGAGCGTTCCGGCGCTGCTCTTCGAGGAACTTGATCTCGCTAAAGTGGACCGGGATTTCGACAAGCCGCCCATCCTGCCTCACCCGCTGGCCCGCGCCAACACCACCGGCACAGAGTGAAATAGATATGGCTTTTTGCGTCGCGGAGCCGACGCCAAAAGTCTATTGGACGGAGCGCGTGGCGGTGGACTCGGTAGAGTCGGCGGTGCGTCGGCTGGGATGAAGCGCATTTCGAGGGTGTATTCGGCTAGGCGACCGCTTGGGGGACGCGGGTGGCGCAGCGGCGTCCGGAGGCGTCCTGCCGATGTGGAAGGACACGCTTGAAGAACGCGTTCGACAGGGCGGATGCTTGCCGCGCCCACGGGAGGGGAGAGTAAGCCTGCCGGTACGTACGCAGACCGGTTGATTGCCGGACCTGTCTGCCCGTCTGCGTGCCTGCC
>JAUWNF010000224.1 GCA_030612785.1 Phycisphaerales bacterium | reverse complement strand
AAAGGCGCCATAACCAATACCTCTCACTGACGATAGTGATGCCATCTATTGACCTCCTAAAAAGCCGACCCCCGAGGTGAGCCCCCTGCGGTCATTCTGCCAAAGTGATCTTCCCAAAAAACGTGCGTCAACCGATTATTGTCCGTGTTCACACGGGTATCCACCCACCGACATGCCCACCCCCTCCGCGATAGGACGGACGCACCCAGCGCGACACTCATGGCAGCAAACCTCTCGACCACGATAGCTAGTCAGTATAACCTGCGGCCTTGCGTGGGGCAAGAAAAGAGCCCCCTCCAGTTCGTATTTCTGGGACATTAAGACTCTTCGGCAAACAAAACTCCGCCTCAGTTGAAGCACGTGCGCATTTTGTCCGCTACCGGTTACATGCCCAAGCCTTCGCTCGGTGCCGACGAAAGTTTATCGGGCACCTTCCGGGGGTGTTGCCCGATCACCGAACCGAACGACGTTGCGTTTGTTTACGTGCGCCGGCACGGTCCCGGCGGCGGCTAACAGGAGTTTATACGCGCAAACACATTGCCGCCGACGCCAGGCGCATCCGTCGTTGGCTCCAAGTGCGCAGGAATGTATTCGTGTACTACAACAATGACATCGACGGCCACGCCGTGGACAACGCCCGCCGGTTAATCGAGGCCGTCAGAGCCTGGCGGCAAGTCATCGAACCCGACCTGGCTGGACCACAACACACGTGCGTCAGGCATTGTGCATTCTCCCTGGATGGTTAGTACTCAGAGAGCGCAGGGCAAGTTGACCGGCACGCATCAGCGTTAACCGCCGAGCAGCGAGAGGACGTTTTGCTGCTGGGCATTGGCTATCGCCAGGACACTCGTGCCGGCCTGCACCAGAATCTGGGCCCGAGTCAGTTCCGTGGTTTCCGTCGCGAAATCGGTGTCGCGGATTACCGACTCAGACGACGTCAGGTTCTCGATGGTAATCTGCAACTGGTTGATGTTGGTTTGCAGCGTGTTCCGTTCGAAGGCGCCCAGCCGACCGCGCAGTGTCGTCACCTGGTCGATCACAATGTTGATGACGTCGGACGCATTCTGGAACTCACCCTCGCGCAAGGCGAGGCGCTGACCGCTGCCGAGTTCGGAAAGGAACCCCGCCAGGCGATTGCCCAATTGGTTGGGGTGCATGGCTTTGACGCCGATGTTCTCCTGCTGGTTGGTGTTGACCCGCGGCCCGAGCTGGAAGAGCGATCCACCGCCGGTGATGGAGAAGGTGGTTGAGCCGACACCGAAAGTCTCGTCCAGGGTGACGTCGAGGTCGAGCAGGAAGGAGTTCAGCCCGAGTTCCAGGCCGTCGCCGATAGTGGAGTAACCGTTAATGGTGCCCAGCGCGGCAACCCCGATGGCGCGGTTCTTTATGCCGCCATCCAGACGATCGGTCACCTGGAACGGTGCCGAGCCATGCAGCGTCTCGACGCGCACGAACTCCTGGGAGCCGTACCCACCACTTTGGAAAAGTACCGCGGTTCCCGAGGCAATGGCGGTCACGCCGGTCGCGTCCGTTTGCGCGTTGATCATACCGACCATGCTGTTGGTGGTGGCGCTGGCGGGGAAGCTGAGCGGGACGATGCCCTCGGGCCCCTGCAGGTTGATGGACACGGCGCTGGTCAGCGGAATGGTTCCGTTGAACGCCAACTGGGCCATCTGCGCCGACTGGCTCACTCGCACGTTCACGGGGATGAAATCGCGGCTGCCGAACTTCGCCCCCAGTACGGAGACGTCCGCCAGCAACGTGGTGTTGATTCCGCTGGTAATGTAGTCCAGGGAGCCGTCCAACAGTTTCCGCCCCGCGAAGGTGGTGACGTTGGCGATGCGTCCGATCGACTCGATGGCCGAATCGATCTGAAGCTGGTTGGCATCGGTTTCCTCGGGGGAGAAGGCCCCGGTATTGGCGGCTTCGACGATCAGCGCCTGAATGTCTTTCAGCAGGGCGTTGACCTCGTTGAGCGCGCCTTCGGTGGTGGCGATCACGTTGATCGCCCGGTCCGAGTTCTTGATCGCCTGGGTCAGGCCCTTGATCTCGGCGCGCAGACGTTCCGAAACGATCAAGCCGGCCGGGTCGTCCGACCCCCGGTTGATCTGCAGCCCGCTGGAGAGCCTTTCCAGGGACACTCCCAAATCGCGTTGTGACAACCTTAGATGGCGTTGAGCGATAACCGCGGGTATGTTGCTGGTGATCCTACTCATGAGCAATCCTCCTTGATTGCTGTGTGGTCAGGGTTTCTTCGGCGCGGCGTTTCCGGTTTGCCGGGGTTTGGTCACTTCTCCAATTTCTCCCGGCTGCATCCGTGCCGCCGCCTCGTTCTCCCGTTGGATGGCGTCGTAGACTTCCTTGCGATGCACCGCGATATGCGTCGGTGCGTTGATTCCCAGACGAACTTTGTCTCCGCGTATGTCCACCACGGTGATCTGGATGTTGTCACCGATCATGATGGTTTCGTCGCGCGTTCTAGAGAGCACCAACATCCTCGGCTCCTTCCTCGGCCATGCCGATGCATTGGTCCGCCGTCGATTCCCCGCATCGCGACCTCCGCGACACCGGCGGGCATCTGGGACCGGACTGCGTCCGCCGCCCTGGGGATTCCTGCGGTCTCACCGCCCGACCGGGCAACCGTCGGCCCATGGCGCCAGCTACGAACCCATCCAGTATACCCGGAAAAGGCCCATCACCGCTACCACTGAATCTAGGCGGTCTGCCCCATCGGCTGCTTGGAGGGAAGCCGCATCAATGGGTGCCGAGTCGAGTATCGCTTGTCGCTGAGGACCAGTTGTTTGCCCTCCCGCGTGGCGACATTAACCACCAGGGGACCCTGCAAGTTGCCCGTCAACAGGTCGTCGACCTTGTTCACGATGACGAACACCTGGGCCTCCTCGGGCTCCTCCACACCCAGCGAACTCAACTCCTCACGCCGGACGGGAACCCGGTAATCGGCGACGAAGAGCCGCGGATCGCACACCACAAAGGCCAGCTCGGGCCGATCCACGGCTTGCAACCAGTAGAACCCGCTGTTTTCTCCCGTTTGCACCAGCGCATACGACCTGTTGTTCGGGAAGCCCAGAATCCCTTCCGGGAAAGTGAGCAAACGCTGGTCGTCCACCTCAAGCCGGCCAAAACGCGACGTTTCGATGAGCATCGCGGTACTCCTGTCGGGCTGTTCCTATTCGGTTGGCGACTCGACCGTGCCGTTCGACCACTTCAGTGGTCGCACTCTCCGGCCGGACAAGTTGCGCACACGGCCTGAGCCACTGGCGCCATCCGCCACAGGCGGACCCGCTCCCCGGCATCTCCTCGCCGGGCAACCGTTCTCCGAGCAGACGATCCAGCCACAAAACCACCTCTCGGTTGACACACAACTCTAGTTACAAGCACCGTGCCAGAGTCTCACCCGAAACGCCGGCGACGCCCGGTCTCTGCCATAAGTCCTCGATTAGCAACCACTTACGAGGAATCACGCACTCGCTTAATGGAGGACGACATTGGACGCCACCGCAATCGCGGGCGCAATCGCTGCCGGATGATGAAGCAACTCTTGCTGCCCAAACGTTCGCAGCGTTCTCGCGCCGACCAGGTATCGCTGCCTTGAATGAAAACCGTTTCATCGCCGTTGCCCGAGCGGTGCCCGGTTCGTCCCCTCTACCCCAGGTAATCCAACAAAGAGAGACTCATCACTTGCGACCCGGTCAGCAGGCTGGCCTGTAAGGCGGTCTGGGCCTGCTCGAAGCGCGTAGCCGCCTCGGCGTAGTCCAGGTCCTGCACCTCGGACAAGAAAACCTGGGTCGCGGCGTTGGCGTTTTCGACCTGCACGAGCCGGTTTTGCATGCCCTGGGCGCGGGCGCCGACTACGCCATGCCTCCGCGTAAGCTCTTCCATCAGGTCGTTCACGCGTTCGCCCACCTGGGTTATTCCAGAGGTGTTGTCGGTGCGCAGCGCCTCTTCCAGGTCGAGCAAGGCCGCCAACACGTTGTCGCTTTCGGCGGTGCTCAGGTCGTCAATCACCAGCTCGGTTGCCGCCGGGGCGGCGGACCGGCTCAACCCCACCGCCGCGGCATTGAAGGTGTCGTTCAGCGGGTATACCGACAGCACCCCGCCTCCGCCCGTCGCGTCCTCGAGCTTGTAACCGTCGCCGGAATCGGTCATGGAAGCGGTGATGGCCAGACCGGCATCGACGGCCGCCTGGTTGATCAGGTCGATCACGTCGCCAAGGGTACCCGCTCCGTCGAGATTGACGTCAAGCTGTGTGCCATCCTTGGCCACGATGCGGATGTCCGCTTCACCCGCCGCGGTCTCCAGGGCTTTGCCATAATCCAACAAGGACAACTCCGTGGAGGTGTCCAGCGAACGGATGCCCAGCGCCGCGGCGGTCGTGCCGCCGTTCTCGGAGATGTTCAGCCGCGTGCCGGAGACCAGGTTGATCACGTCGATGCCCGTGCCCGCGGCGTTGATCTCCGCCCGAACCGACACCCCCGCGTTGTTGATCTCGTTGAGGACATCCTGAACCGTCTCGGCCGCGCTCAGGTCAACGGATTTGCTCTCGGAACCGTTGGTGATGGTAATGGGATCGGTCAGGGTAAGGCCCGCCCCGCCCGCCAGGTCGCTGATCGGCGTGGTCCGCGTCAGCCGGGGGCCGAGGTCGGCTCCCACAATCGGGGCCGCCGTCGGCGTGTCGGTGAGAATGCCCAGGTCCTCGGCGATGACCCCGGTACTGGTGTCGGTGATGGAGAGTTCCCCCCCGGGGGTAATGGTTAGTCCGGTGGACGTCAGCGCGGCGGAGAACCCGGCGCCCGCGTCGGTGGCGGCGGTGTTGATCATATCCGCGACGTCACCCAGTGTGTCCGCCGTGGTCAGGTCCACTCGCACGACACCCACGCCGCTCGTCTCGTTGAAGATGAGAACGCCTTTGCGCACCCCGAGACCGTTGGCCCCGGCGAGATCTTCCAGCCGGGTGTTGGCGTTGACGGCCGGGTCGAGATCGACCGAGCTGGTGACCCGCGAGGCCAGCGCCCCGAAGAGCACGTCCCCGGTCAGGTTGATCGGTTCGAATTCGTTGCCCCCCACGCGGGCCAGCACGTCGCCGGTG
This sequence comes from Phycisphaerales bacterium, assembly GCA_030612785.1. Taxonomy (GTDB): domain Bacteria; phylum Planctomycetota; class Phycisphaerae; order UBA1845; family UBA1845; genus JAAEQG01. Next base: position 978 of record JAUWNF010000224.1, on the reverse strand, counting down.
TCGCCCACGTAGCCAACCCCCCCCAGTAGAGATTGAAACGGTTGCTCGGTGGTGTCGCGCCCGGCGAAAATGTAGCGTCCATCGAACTGCCGGTTCCCGATCATCACCAACTGTTTGCGAATCGCGGCGATCAGTTCGGCGGCGGCGGTTCGCTCGTCCGCGCTGGTCAGCGATCCGACGTTCTGGCTGGCGATGGTGTGGGCCTCGCTCAGCAGCCCGGCAACGTCGCTGAGGGCGTCGTCCGTGGTATCGAGCAGATTGGCGGCGTGGGTGATGTTGGCAAAGAGCTGCTCCTGCTGATCCAGCACTTCGCCGAGCTTAAGGCTCCGGTTGGCCGCCACGGGATCGTCGCTGGGGACCAGGAAGCTCCGCCCCGAGGCCAGGCGGTTCTGCTCCGTGAACGAGGCGTACCGGCTGCTCCGTACCGCTTCCAGCAGGCGCTGGGCCTGCAACTGTAGACTAACACGTGTCGAATGAATGGGATTGATCGCCATAGCCTTTGTCCTATCTCACCAGTGCCAGCATCTCATCCATTAGCTGGTCAACCACGCTGACATAGCGGGCCGCTCCCTGGAACGCCCGCTCGTACTTCAGCAGGTCGATCGCCTCTTCGTCCAGGCTCACACCGCTGATCGATTGCTTTTCGGCCTGGAGTGACGAGACAATGGCACTCGACGCCTCGGCGCTGCTATGGGCGGCCGCGGTGGTCACCGCCACGTCGCCGGCGATGCGGGTGTAGAAATCGAGAATGCTCACGTTGCCCAGTTGCGCGCTGGTGGTGCTGGCCAATTCCGCCAGGCGCGCGGCGTTGCCACCGTCACCCGGTAGGTTGGTGAGCGCCGCCGCCAGCAGTTCGGGCCGGCTTTCCAGCGAAGCGTTCACCGCGATGTCCGACGCGTCGGAGCCCTGGAAGAACGTGTTGACGCCCAAGGCCGCCAGCACGTCGGAGGTGTCTTCGCGAAAGTCCTGTCCGTCGTG
>JAUWNF010000697.1 GCA_030612785.1 Phycisphaerales bacterium | reverse complement strand
TCCGCGTAGAACGGCTGCAGGTGGATGGGCGCAAAGTAATTGCTGCAGCCGATGCCCTTCTCACCCAACTGTGTCAGGATCTTGTCGCGGTCCACCTGGGTGTAGTCGTCAGTCAGGCGCACGACGAACACAAACCAGCTCTTGGTCACACCATCCGGCACTTTCTGCCGGATCAGGCGTGTTTCGTCGGCCAGGCGCTCAAGGTACATGTCGGCCACGCGGCGGCGCGCCGCCAGGATCTCGTCGATACGCGCAAGCTGGACGATGCCCAGGGCGCAGTTGATGTCGCTGAGACGGAAGTTGTAACCCAGCCGGTCGTGGGCCAGCCAGCCCCCCGCGGCGTCGCGGCCTTGGTTGCGGACGGACCTGCACAGGTCGGTCCAAGCTCCGTTGTCGGTCACGATCATCCCGCCCTCGCCGACGGTGATCTGCTTGTTGGGATAGAAGCCGAATACGCCCGCGTCGGAGATGCCGCCGGCCCGCTTGCCGTGGTAGGTGGCTCCGACCGCCTCGCAAGAGTCTTCGATGACAACGATGCCGCGCTTGCGAGTCGCCGCGAGGATGGGCTCGAAGTCGGCGACCTGCCCGAAGACGTCCACCGGGATGATGGCCTTGGTCCGGTCGGTGATCTTCTCTTCCACGCGCTTCGGGTCGATGTTCCAGGTATCGGGGTCGATGTCGGCGAAGACCGGCGTACCGCGCTCGAAAAGAACGCAGTTGGCCGACGCGATGAAGGAAAAGGGGGTCACGATGACCTCGTCGCCGGGCCCGATGCCCGCGGCGATCATGAGCAGGTGCAGGGCGGACGTGCCGCTGTTACAGGCGACGGCGTAGCCCGTACCACAGTAATCGGCGAACGCCTGCTCGAATTCCGCCAGCCGGGGGCCTAGCGAGAGATTCGGCGTCTTAAGCACCTCGACGACCGCGTCGATCTCGCGTTGCGTAATGTCCGGACGTGCCAGGGGTATTGTGTTCATAGTCCCTCCTACGGAGTCCTTTGCTGAAAGGTTCGGTGGATTGATTATAGTGTGCATTGGGTGGCTTGGCCAAGCGCATCCACCCTGCGTCGGGGCAGGGTTGCGGCGGTTGGGGAGCGCAGTTGCACTCCTCGAAGGGCGACCCTATCATAGCGGTCTCTTTGACCGGAACACAGGAGATTCTACCTTGGCGGATACCAAGAAACTAGCGGCAGCTTTCGAGGGCGGTAAAGCATTGGTCGGCATCGTCGGCATGGGGTATGTGGGGCTTCCGCTGATGCGGACGTTCTGCGAAGGCGGACTGGAGGTTTTGGCCCTCGACGTCGATCCGGCCAAGGTGCGTATGCTCAACGCCGGAAAGAGTTACATCGAACACATCCCCTCGTCGGCGATTCGGGCGTTCCTCAAAGCCAAGCAGTATAGCGCCACGACGGACCCCCGTAAGCTCAAGCGCTGTGACGCGGTGGTTATCTGCGTACCCACGCCGCTGACCAAAATGCGCGAACCGGACATGACCTACGTGCGTACGACGGCGGAGATGATCTCGCGGAATCTGCGCCCCGGTCAACTCATCGTTCTGGAGAGCACCACTTATCCCGGTACGACCCGGGAAGTGATAAAACCAATCCTGGAACAAAGCGGGCTCAAGGCCGGCAAAGACTTCTACCTGGCGTTCTCCCCCGAGCGCGAGGACCCCGGCAACAAGGACTTTACCACCGCGACGATCCCCAAGGTGGTCGGCGGTATTGATCGGGCCAGTGGTCGGCTGGCGTGCGCCTTATACAGCCGGGCCATCGATACCGTGGTTCCGGTCAGCAGTTGCGAAGCGGCGGAGGCGGCGAAAATCCTCGAGAACGTC
>JAUWNF010000128.1 GCA_030612785.1 Phycisphaerales bacterium | reverse complement strand
ATGATAAGCCAGGATGCGCAGTCCCGGGTTCCGGCGCATCCGCCGGGCGAGGTAACCGGACCGATCCAGGAACTGCACCAGGGTACCGACGGCTCTTCGTCGCCAGCGATGTGCTACACCTGGAAGCGATGGAGCCGATGCCGCCATAACACTCTGCGCTCTCGGCGCTCTCTGTGGTGAGAAACCCGGGCTAAGCGGGCACCAGGCCCCACCCCTCCAACGGTTGGGCATGTGCCCGGAGTTCCGTTTCCAGTTCCAGTTCCGCCTCGGCGACCTCTCGACGGATTGCCCGCGAGTAGCACGTCGGCATCGCCAGCACCCACCAGAGTGATTCGACGTAGAAGCGCTCGGTGAACACCCCGGCGGTGAGGTACACGATGATCGATAGGGTGATCCCGTAGACCATCAGCGTGGTACCGGGCGGATCGCGGGAGTGCCTGGCCAGCCTCTTGCACTCACGGAGCTGGAAGAACGAAGTGAGAATGAGCAAGAAGAAGACCAGCGCCCCATGGATGCCCAACTCCGCGCAGCAGCGGATGAAGGTGTTGTGGGCTTCGCGATTATTGAGCTCGTAGTCGTACCTGGAGATCACGCGCGGGAAATTCCCGCACCCGACGCCTTGCGGTTGGTCGGCGATCATCACGAAAGCCGTCGCCCAGATTCGCTTGCGCAGGATGGCCGCCGCGTCTTGCGCCATGTACTCATCGTCTCGCAGGGTGGCCATTCGGTCCCAGAAGTATTGGTCGGTCAACGCATAGCTGGCCACGCTGGCGACGAGCACCGCAGCGTATACGCGAAACCGCCGCCTCCGTGGTGCCAGCAGGCCCGCTATGGCCGCGCCCACTATCAAGGCCACAAATGCCGAGCGGGTGCGGCACAGAATAATGGTGTTGACGGTAAACGCCCCCGCGAGTAAGGCCACGATCCGCCAACTCCATCTCTTCGAGGTCAACACGGCGACGCCGATCAGCGGGAGCATGGCGGCCATATGGGCGGCCAAACCGGACGACGCTCGAAAGTCCGGTCCGCCCACGGAGTCGAGGCGCCCACGGATAAACTGCCATTGCGGAGCCGTAAACGCGTCGTACCCGAGAACCAATGACCCGCAAACGAACGTCCACAACAGAACATTGAAACTCTTCCGATCGGAAACCAAATGGGTCAGGCAGAGAACGAAGATTGACAGCTTGATGAATTTCTCCAGGATGACTCCCGGTCGGGGATCGGCGACTTCCAGCCCGATTAGCCGGCTGAGAATCGCGATCGCCACCAGCAAGATCAACAGCGCCTGCCACACGCCAATCAGCGGGCGGACCTTGGGCAGTCGTCCCCAGTTAATCACCATTCCGATTACCAGGAACAGGGCCGCCGTCATGGAAAAGCGGATACCCAGTTCCGCCATGGGTTTGCCCCACCAACTGGTGGTCGGGTTCACCTGGTAAATCATCAGATAGTTCACGACACCGATAAGCGGATTGACCAGGGAGAGGGTGCACAGGACCACGAACAGTGCGAAGAACGACATGGTTCGAAGTGGCCACACGATCTACAACTCCCAGACCGTCAATACTCGGCGTCGGCCAAATGGTTTCGCCGTCCGCCGTAGGCGGACGGGGTAGCGGCCGATATTCGCACTGCTCATGTGCCGCGGGCAACCGCCGCGGTTGTTACTTGCCGGGTCTCCGGCACCGGCGTCCGGTCGGCCTGGCGCAAATCCGCCACGATCCGCGCCACAATGCGCTCCGCCGCGAAACCGTCGCCGAAAACACTCCGCGGAGTGGCCATATACTCGTACGTCTCCCGGTCGGTCATCAGCATGAGGACCGAAGAGACGATGTCCGCCGGCTCAGTTCCGACCATGGTCGCCGATCCGACACGCAAGGCTTCCGGTCTTTCAGTCGCGGCGCGCATCACCAGAATCGGTTTGCCGAGCGCGGTCCCTTCCTCCTGAAGCCCTCCGGAATCGGTCAGGATGCCATCGCACTCGAGCAGCATCTGGACCCACTCGCGGTAGTTGGGCGCTTCGGTCAATGAGACCCCGCGCACGCCGGTCAGTTGCCCGTAAACCACCTTGCGAACCGCCGGGTTCGGATGTACGGAGAACAGGATGTGCAGTTCAGGCCGCCGCACCGCCAACTGCTTCAACGCCTCGCAGATGCGCGTCAATCCCGAACCCCAGTTCTCCCGACGATGCGCCGTGACCAGCAACGTCCAGGTCGTCTTGTCGCTCTGCGCTGAAGCGGTCATCTCGGGCTCCACCTGCCGGCGCACGATCCGCAGCGCGTCGACCACGGTGTTGCCCACGCGCTCAACCTGCTCGGGCCCGACCCCTTCGTGCAGCAGGTTCATCTCCGCCTCACGCGTCGGGGCGAAGTTCCATTGGGCCAGTTGCGCCAACTGTCGCCGGGCCAGTTCCTCGGGGAACGGGTCGGTCAAACACCCGGTGCGCAACCCGGCCTCAACGTGCGCCAGCGGCACCTGCCGCAGGGCGGCGGCCAGCCCGGCCGAAAACGCCGACAGCGTGTCGCCCTGCACGATGACCGCACGCGGCTGGTGTTGGTCGATCAGCTCGCCGACGGCCTGAACCATCCGCGAAGTCATCACACACAAGTTCGCCGTGCCCTCCAGCACGTCGAGTCGCAGATCCGGAGTCAGCGCGAAGACCTCCAGGGCGTCGCCGGCCATGTCGGGATGCTGGCCGGTGAGGACCACAAAGGGCGCCAACTCCCCAGCAACTCGTCGCATGGCGATGATTACCGGGGCGAGCTTGATGGCCTCCGGTCGAGTCCCGATTGCAACTAGCACCTTCTTCATATCGTCGCACACACACCTTCTCGCCGGGCGTCCACCGTGACGCGCGGCACCTCCGTAGCGTTGTCCCGGCACGGCATTGCCGGCATTTGCGCCGGGCATTCATCATCCTCAGCGGCCTCGAGTGTCGCCAACCCGCGCAAGAACCGGGGCAAGTGAATCTCGGCGCACAGTTGGCGGGCGGTCCGACCGGCCGCCTCGGCCAAACGCTCCCGTAAGTCCGCGTTACGCAGCGCATCGATCGCGGCGCGAATCTCCGCCGTATCCAGAGTGTTGACCGTGATACCCGCGCCGGTCTCGCGGACGAAACGATCGACGAAGCAGCCCGGCGGAACCACCGCGAGTATCGGTTTTCCGGTCGCCAGATAGTCCACCATCTTTGACGGGAAGCACCCATGAACCTCGCGGGGGTAAGGCGTACTGAAGCCGAGCAAGAGCACACAGACGTCGGCCTCCCGCATCGCGGTCAGGGCGCCATCACGTGAAGCCCACCGCGCCGGCCGCCCTCCCAACATGGGGTGCGGGGGCGTGAGCAGCGTCACCCGGATGTCGCTGAGGGAGTCGCTCGCCGCCAGAAACGCGCGCGCGGAATCCTCGTGGGCGTCGTACAGGTTACCGGTGTACACCAGTTCGAGCGTGCGTTTCGGCTTGGGCGGTGGCGAAGCCTCCACCTCCGCCGGCGTGCAGTGCGGCAGGACCAGGATCGATTCGATCCCACGTCCGCGATAATAGGTGGCAAACTCGTCCGTCGGCACAACCACCAAGGCGGCATCGGCCAACGCCCGATGGTCGAGCCACTGCCAGAACGTCCGTTTGAGCCACGACCCCGTAACGTACGCTTCCGCGAACAGATCGTGCATGTAAGCCACCAGCGGCACCCCGGTTCGCCGCGCAATCCACCACCCCGCCAGCAGACTGAAGCGGTGCGGATAGACGGCGACCACCCGGTCAAACGGCCGAGCCTCATGCCAACGCCGCGCCGCGAGAATCATGCGCGCCGTCGCCAGGATACTGGCCCACCAGGTCGTCGGCGTTCCCTCGCGCCCGGTGGCGAGTCGCCACGGTACGGCGTGCGTCTCGAACGCCGGGACCGGCGTGCAGTCCTCTTCCGGCGGACGCGGTAGGCGCCGGGTGACCACGCGGAAGCGTTCCGCCGGGGCGCCGTGGAAGAGATTGGCCAGCACGCCCGTCGAGGCCCGATTGGTCGGCGGCCAGTGCCAACTGACAATCAGAGTGTCAGGTAGTCCATCGGCTTGGGCAGTACTAGCGTCGCGGTCTATCGTAGCGAGAATGGTTACACTGTTGTCGTTGCCTGCCATGAACCACCCCGGTGGTGCAGATTGGGGCCGGGTCCGCGTCGTGCGCACAGCGGGGGCCGCGCGGACCCATAAGCGCCTCCGCGTATACATCGGCACTGGGGCGACCCGGATTGACATGATTATCGGCCACCGCACTCCCCCATGAGCGCCGGCGCCACGGATAGGGGCTTTGGCCGGTGGAGCTCTCCCGCGGTGCATCTCCGCCTACCGTTCGGCGGAGTCTAACGGAGGGGCTTCCTGGTGACCGCCACGACGTTGGAGACCACGTGCCCCGGTGCGAACTCGATACCGGAATCGGCGCGGACCTCTCCATCAACAAACCGTGCCACATCGTCCATCAGGTAGTCATGGAACACGATCAACCCGCCGGGTGCGACCAGCGGCGACCACAACTCGAAGTCCCGCCGCACGCCCGCGTACGAGTGATCCGCGTCAATCAGCAGCAGGCGAATCGGCCCACCCGGATACGCTCCCGCCATGTCCTGGGTGTACCCCACCAGCGCTTCGACGCGGTCTTCCACGCCCGCCCTCCGGATGCGTCTCTGAAACTCGGGCAAGGTACTGCCCCCGAACTTCGCGACCGACGCATACCGATCTCCATTTTCATGCGTGCCCTCGAAGGTGTCCACGGCGTAGACCCGGCCTGCGCCGCGCACCGCGCACGCGGTGGCCAGGTAACTGGTCGTAAGCCCCACCCACGCGCCTAGTTCCACCACGTCGCCCGGCACCGGCCACTCCACCGCCAGACGATACACGGTCAGCAGTTGTTCCGGAGGCATCATGCCGTCTCCGGAGGACCAGTGGATTCGCGGCCACAAACGCATGAGCCCGACGACCGCGTCGTGGTCCAGGTCCAGGGCATCGAACGCCATGCGAAACTCGCGCCCACCGCCTAAGCGCCGCAGGCCCCACACCAGACGCCGGACTAGGGCGTTCCCTCCGCGCGGTCGGCAAATCGGATAATAACACTTACCCAGAAACGACATCTTCCCAAGCCTGGTTCGGAGCACCTCCTCGGCGACGACCGGTAAACGCTGCCGCCACCGCCGCGCCCCCGGTCAACGCGGGTGCGGCGCGGGCACCCGCAGATAGCCGTCTAGCTTCTCCCGGGACTGCCGCCGCTCCCGCCGCCGCCGACACAATGCCCGCAACTGACCGTCCAAGCCGGCCAGGATCAGCACCCAATGCACCACCAGCGACTGCGGATAAGCCCGCCAAGTACCCAGTCTGGCGGCGATCCGCCGCGACTTGCAGTGAAAGGCGTAGACGTAGAAGTACGTGAACACGCATAACGCCAGGGCCCCAAGCGGGGCGTAGAAGAGTCCGGCGAACCCCAGACCCACGGTCGCTGTAAGGTTGCGCGCGTGATACAACGCGTCCGTAAGACCCTGACCGATATGCCCGTTGCCGACCGCGTAGCCTCGAAATTGCCGGTAGACGGCCGACAGCGTCCTCCGCGGCCGCCAGTACACCACCGCGCCAGGGGCCAAACGCCAGTTGACCTTCATCCGGCGAATCTTGTAGTCGAAGAGCGTGTCCTCGGCGGTGTACAGCCACTCCGGGAATCTGCCGGCCCGCTCCCACAGCGCATAGGTAAACGCCATTGAACGACACGAAGGGTTGAACGTCGCCGCATCGACCGGATCAAGCGCTCCCCGCATGGTGGCCAATCCCACCACCGATTCCAACAGGCTCAACGGAGCGGTCTTGTAGAACCCGGCCACAAACTCGGTCTCGCGGTCCGTCTCGAACGGCGCGACGATTAGCTCCACCCAATGTGGGTGCAGGCGGCAGCCGGCATCGGTGAGGACGATGATCTCGCCGCCGCCGGTTTGGATGCCGAGGTTGCGTCCCCGGGCGATGTTCACGCCAGGCGCGCTCAGCAGACGAATACGCGGGTCACGCTCCGCCGCCCGGTTGACCAGCGCGACCGTGCCGTCCGTCGAGCCGCCGTCCACCACGATGATCTCATCGGGCATCCGCGTCTGGGCACCCAGCGTCTCCAGCACGTCGGCGGTGCCGGAGACTTCGTTGAGCACGGTCATCACCAGCGTGACCCGTCGCTGGTCGTAGGCGGATTGAGTAGAGTCAGATGCCATGTCCATGCCGTCTTCGGTCACCCAGTTCTGTAGCGGCCTACGTCTCGCAGGCCGACCGGCCGGCGGGGACGCCGGTCGCTACGTTCCCCGGCCGGCGAGGACGCCGGCCGCTACAAATAAGACGAGAGTCTCTCACCGAGAATGGCGCTAGCACCACCCGGTATACATCCGTCGTCCGCTTAGCGGTCTCGGTCCAGGAGAAGCTCGCCGCCCTCTTCAGCCCTCGATCGATCAGGTTCGCGCGCAGAGCCCGATCAGTGATGACCCGGTCGATCGCCTGCGCGACGGCCTGTGGATCGTCCGGATCGACAACCAGTCCCGCACCGCCAACGACCTCCGGGAGTGACGTGCGGTCGGACACCACCGCCGGGCAACCGTGGGCCAGGGCTTCCAACACCGGCAGTCCGAAGCCCTCGGCGGTGGAGAGCATCAGCAGCGCCCGGGCCGAGCTCAGCAACCGGTCCAACTCGGCGTCGTCCGGCGCCCCGAGGAACCTCACCTGCCCCTTGTGTTTCAGAGATTCGTAGCGGGCTCGGGCGGCCGGACATTGCTGCTCCAGCGTCCCGGTGAGCCAGAGGTCCGGTGCGTTTCCCCCCCGGTGCCAGAGACGTTCCAGGCCATCGAACATGGCGGCGACGTTCTTGCGCTTCTCGGCTCCGCCCACGTACAAGACGTAGTTCTCGCGGTCCACTCCCGGGTCGGTCGCTCGGCTCGGCGGGGGCTCGACGCCGTTGTGAACCGTCGTCACGCGGCTGGCGGCGATACGCAACCGGCGGATGCAGTCGTTACGGACGTAGTCGCTGACCGTCACGATGTGATCGGACGCCCGAATCGACACGTGCACCGAAGCGCGGTAGCCCCAGCGATGCAGGCGCGAGGGGAAGTATTCGACGAGGTCGGCCAGCGGAATCAGGTCGTGAACCGTGAGCACCGCGGGCACGGGACAGCGCAGGGGAACACCGGTGTTCCACGTGGCGTGATACAGGTCAACGCCGGCCCGCCGGATAACCGATGCCAACCGCGTCTGCTCCCACCACAGGCGGCGATGCGCCGGCCGGTGCGCCCGACTGAACCCGGTTACGCACAACTCGACGCCCTGGTCCCCGATTTCGGCGGGAACGCGCTCCGCACACAGCGCGACCGGGGTGATCGCATCGGATTTGCGCAACTCGCGCATTAGATGAATGACGTAACGGCTGACACCATCGTGCCGCCCGTCGCACATCCGGGCATCAAGCATGACCCGCGTCGGTCGCATCAATCTTGCCCTCGCCCGTTGCCACTGCCGCAAGGCACTCCGTTGGCCCAGGTCAGCATCGTGAGTGTGCCGCCCCGCACGGTGGCCAACCACGACCGCCGCGCCACCCAGTCGGGCGACAGCCCCAGGACACCCCGGACCCAATGATCGCCGATGCTCTGCCAGAAACCGGTGGCGTGCAGTTCGACCCGCGCGAAACCGGCCGCCGCCGCGAGCCGGCGAAGCTCGCCCCGTCCGTAAGGGATTTCAACTCCGTAAGGCCACCAACCGCGCACCTCGAGGTACGACTTCCACAAGCGGTAGGGCACGCCCAGCATGTGGGGGACGCTGATCACCGCCATCCCGCCGTCGCGTAAGACCCGCCGGTGAGCCGCCATCGCCCAGGCGCGGCGGCGGCCCTTGAAGTGCTCGATCACCCCCAAAGAGCAGGATACGTCGAAGCGCCCCCGTAATCCGTCCAGGTCGCCGAACAGGTCGCCGTTGATGAAATCGGCCTCGAGGTTCATACGGTTGAAACGTCTGCGGGCCTGTGTCAACACGATGTCGCTATAATCCAGCAGAGTGACCCTCGCTCCGCGGGCGGCCAGCAGCGCGGACAAATCCCCCCGCCCGCTGCCCAACTCGATGGTTCTCAGTCCCTGGAGCCGGCCGAAGGTCGCGGTGAGCGCGTCAAGTACCAGAGTCCATCGCGGGTTGCGTTCCTCGCGGCGAATCTGCTCGAAGTCGCGCTGCGCGTCCGGCGCGTGTTGCCACAAACGCTCCCAGACCTCCAAACCCGAGATCGCCGCCGACGAAGTCATCTTCGTACCGGCTCCGCTGGGGGACCGGCCTTGCCGCCGGTCGAATGAGTCAGGTACTTCCACGCCGCCCCGACCGTCGGTCGGGCGGT
>JAUWNF010000449.1 GCA_030612785.1 Phycisphaerales bacterium | reverse complement strand
TATTTGCCAATCGCAACTTTCGTCTTCTGTGCTCTGCTTGTGACCGGTTCCGCGGTGGGCGACACGGTACTACTGACGGACGGCAGCCAGCTCGTGGGTACGATTGAGCGCCTATGCGACGGGAAGCTCACGATCAACACTAAGTTCGCGGGTACGATCGAGATCGACGTTTCGATGCTGAAGTCCTTCAAAACCGATCGTGAGATCAACGTCGGATTCCCCAGCGGTGACCGGCTGGTCGGCACGGTTCAGTGGCCTGATGGACCGGAAGCGCCGGACATGGACACGACGGTGGGACCGGTCGACATCCCCGTCGGTAAGATCATGGCCGTTTGGCCCGTGGGCGCGGATAGTCCGGACGTCCTTGCCGCTAAAGCGGACGCCGAGAAGGAGCTCGAAGCCGTCACCCCGCATTGGACCACCACCTTAGAGGCCGGCGGCGTGATGACCGAAGGGAACACGGAGACGCTGACCGGGCAGGGCCGGCTCGAGGTCCGCCGCAAGACCGCCAGTGATCTGCTGAAGTTCTACCTATCAGCCGAGTACGGCGAACAAGACAAGAGGCGAACCCGCAACGAGTATAAGGGAGGAATCCTCTACGAAGGATCGATTACCGATCGTTGGTATTGGTATGCGCGCAACGAGTTGGAATACGACGAGTTCGAGAACATCGACCTGCGCGCCACGGCGGCCGCGGGCGCCGGTTACTACTGGCTCAAAAAGCCGGACCACGAATTGAAGACCCGTGCCGGTTTCGGCTATCGCCATGAGGCCTACAGCGACGGGACATCCTCGGATGAGGCCATCGTGGACCTTGGTCTTGATTATCGCCTGGACCTCGCCCCCCACCTGCAGTTCACCCACAGCACCACCTACAGCCCGGACATCCAGGAGTGGAGTGACTACCGCCTGGCACTCGATACCGCCCTGGCGATTCCACTGGGAACAAGCGACATCTGGAAGCTAAAGCTGGGAATGCGCAACGACTATAACTCGAACCCGCAACCGGGGATCGACCGGCTGGACAATCTCTACTACGCCAACATCGTCCTGGAGATAAAGTGATCTGAATCCCCAGGAATCCTCGGCCCCTGGTGGTGGAGACCAAAGGGACTTTGCCGTTTCATACCAGCAGGGACACCGTGGTTCGTGTGCCGCTGCTCTGTACCACCGACGCCCGGTTCCTCCGTCGCTCGCGAAGGTTGTGGTTGCGACCCTAGCAGCCCGTTGAAGAAGCCCGTTTTCTAGGCGGCGAGCGTTGGCACGCCTGCGATGTGCCGACATCGGACTTCGGCGACATCAATGGCGGATGTTTCGGTCATTAGCGCCACAACTCGTTCACAGGCCCGTATGAGCCGCCTCAGAGGGCGAATTCGAGGCAAAAACAAAGCCGAATCGGCCTTGCCCTCCGCCTGCAGGCTCCGGGGTGTTCCTACGCCGAACAGCTTGCGCATCACCACACCCACGTTGTGACCGGCCGCATACATCAGATCGCGCTTGCCTACATCGACCAATCCGGCAAGCCAACTGCGTCGGGCCCCGCCCGTCTCGCAGACGTGGGCGAAGCTCCGCTCCACATGCTCGCTGCGTAAACGCTGCAATCGCTTGCCGTGACGGCCACGTACACGGCGACGATTTCCATAGTATGCTTCCTGCCACTCCGCGGGCTTGTCCGTCCACTTGCGCTTAGTCTTCGACGCACGTTCCGGAATGTATGTCCGAATGCCAAAGCGGCGGCACCATGCAAGCGTCTCTGTCTTGTGATAACCCTTGTCTGCCGGAACAGTGTGAATCTCTGCTTCACAGCCAGACCCGATCAGATTCGCCTGGGCCGTCACCAGCGATTCGATCAACGATTCATTGTCCGCTCGATCACCGTGATGAATCGTCGCCGCCAGCAGCAGGCCCGATCCCAAGTCGATGGCGTGCTCGGACTTGTACGCCAGGTGTATTCGCCCGTCTTTCATCTTCATGATCCGGGCTTGTGGATCAGTCGGCGAGACCCACTCTGTGTTCGATACTTTCTTCCCCTTGCGTTTCTTGTCGAAGCGGCGAAGCTCTTCATCTGTAGGGTTTTCGATACCCGCCTCCGCCGCCAAACGCCTCAGGTACTCCTTCCAATCCTCGCCCGTGTCACGCCGGACGATCGACTTCATGGCGGCGTTCGCCTCCAACAGCGTCGCGTCCACCGCCACCGCCTTGCCCTTCAGTAGCTTCTTCACTTGGGCGATCTGCAAGACAAACGTGAACACCTGCTCGTGGACTGCGACGGACAAACGCTTTCGGATCACAGTCAGCGAGGAGTGTTCCGGCGTCGCCTCTGCCAGGCTGTATCCGAGAAACGACTTGAGCGACAGAGAATCCGCACACCGCCACGCGATCCCCCGCTGGGAGTCAATACCCTCGAAGTAGCCTATCAGCAGCATTCGAAAGTACACACCGGGCGGTATGCCCGGGCGGCCGAGGTGCGCCGCGTAGAAGGGCCCGCAGAGGGACTCGACATACTTGTCGAACTCGGCCTCGGCCAGCAACTGGTTGAGCTTCCGATAGAATGGATGCCCGGAAGGCTGAGGCACATCCTGTGCCGCGATCCACAGTTCGCCTTGCCGCTCCCGTTTGCGTCGACCAAGCGCCACGATCGTGTCCTCCAGCCCAGCAAGCCGTTCGCTGAAAAGTTGCTTTGCCTCCAGCATCGACTTCTGGTAGACTCGGGTAACCCTATCCTCGTGGGGGGAACACGAACGTGGAGGGCAAAACAGGAGACGAGGAATTGGGCTTTGCGCTCGCATCTCCACAACCGCACCGTCCTGATTGAGGCTTTCACAAGCACCATTAAGCGCGGTGCTCGTCTATACCTCGGCCAATTGTACCTGGGATTCCGGGGAGCGCTGCCATGAGACGTGCCGTCGTCGTTCTGTGCATCTTGATGTTGGCCATGGTGTTAGGCGTCCTTGCGCTATCTCGTCGCGCAGGTGATAGAAAGCAGACAGCGTCCACTACCGCCAACTCATCCGCGAAGTCAGCCTCTTCCAGCCTTTCCAGCGCGGCCCCGGAACCCAAGTAGGAACCCCCTTCCACAGACGGCTCTATTGCACTGAATAATCGTGCGCAAACAGCCGACACAAATCAGAGCAGGGAGCGCAAGCGACCGGTCAATGCGCCCCGCGCCTGCCCGGATCGGCATGGCACATCTGCCCACAGTCATACAACACCGGCGCCCATGGGTTCGAAGGCGACGGAAGACGCGCGAGTTCCAACTCAATCTCCCCCTCCAACCGGAACTGAACCCCGCAACGCCTCAAGTCTAGTGTTGGAGACGCCATCTTCTTTCCCTGCTGTATCCGCAGCGACCCCGTCACCCCCGGCCACTACTGCTTACCGCTTCGAGGATGCACGCCGCGAGGTCGAGCGGGCAATTGCGGATGAGGAATCCCATCCAAGGGAAGACCTGCTGGCCATGTACGGTCGCTCGTCGGCCGCCTCCGGCCGGTTCGACATGGCGGCCGCGTCGTCCCGCGCCCGACCTACCTGCCATCCGCGCGATACAATCGTCTCCTCGCCGTGGTGCGTGATTTTATACGACTCGTACATAGGGGAGTCATCAAAGCACTTGAGGACTTGCCCCCCTGAAAATCGCAGGACAAGAGTGCCTGCGCCCTCACCCTCTGCCGCTTGTACGGTGTTTCCAGCGAGTTGCATGAGCC
>JAUWNF010000407.1 GCA_030612785.1 Phycisphaerales bacterium | reverse complement strand
TCTCCATGTTGCCGGTGCCCTTGAACTCGTTGAAGATGACCTCGTCCATGCGGCTTCCGGTGTCGATCAGCGCCGTGGCCATGATGGTCAGCGAACCGCCGCCCTCCACCTTGCGTGCGGCCCCGAAGATGGCTTTGGGCTCCGCCAAGGCGCGCGTGTCCAGCCCACCGGCCATGATCCGACCGGCGCCGCGCATGACGTTGTTGAACGCGCGCGCCAGCCGGGTAAGCGAGTCGAGAAAAACCACGACGTTTTGTCCGGCTTCGACGTAACGCTTGGCCCGGCCGATGGTCAAACGAGCGATGCGCACGTGGCTGGCGGCGTCACGATCGTTGTTGCTGTACACCACTTCGCCATGCACGGTGCGGCGCATCTCGGTGACTTCCTCGGGACGCTCATCGACCAGCAGCATGATCAACACGGCATCCGGGTGGTTGACCGCCACACCGTTCGCCATCTGCTGTAGGAGGATGGTCTTGCCGGTTCGCGGCGGCGCCACGATCAGCCCGCGCTGGCCAAAGCCGATCGGAGTCAGCAAGTCAATGACCCGCATGGAGTCGGACCCCCCGGGGGTTTCGAGACGTATCGCTTCGTGGGGATCGATCGCGGTAAGTTCCTCGAGCGGCAGTTCCTCGATATGATCATCCACACTTCGTCCGTTGATGGAATCGACCTCGGCGAGTTCCGGACGGGCTGACCGTTTCTTGCCGCTCTTGCCATCGGGCTTGCGCACCTTGCCGATGATGGTTTCCCCCCCACGCAGGCGCAAGGATTGGCAGAGCTTGCGCGAGACGAAGACGTCGCTCCCGCGCGTGCCGTAGTTCGCTTCGGGCGTGCGGAGGTAGCCGCCGCCCCCTTCCAGCAGTTCCAGTGCTCCGGTAATCGTTTCGGACATTTGCGTCCTTTCTGCGTACGTCAATGACGGGCTTACGGCGCCCCGCCTCGATCGTCACGTTCGGGTGTTCTCGGCCGGCAGGTATGCCGTAATTCAGGCGTTAGCGGAACTAACGCCGACAACGTGCCGGCTGGCAAATCGAATCCACTTGGACGAACTTGTCCGGTCGGTCAACCGACCGCCGATGGAGAAACTGATTCTACCCTATGATGCTCTCAGTTACCAGAGGACTGATTCCCAAGCGATTCCCGCCTGATCCACAGATCCTTCGATGGCTCGTCTTGGAGCAGATTGTAGTTCGCCCGCACCCACGCCTCCACCCGCGCGGTATCCAGCCCTTTGACGAACGGAGACCCCTGGAAGTGTTTGGGGTGCACGATGATGGCTTTGGGGTCGGCCTCCATGAGCAGGGCGGTGATTTCCTCGAAGAGGGGCTGCCCCTGCTCGCGAAGCTGGCCGGCCTTTTCCGTGCCGATGTATCGAATGGCCGACGGGCGATCAGCATCCCAATAGAGCTTTGGGCCGTAGCCGAAAACGAAGATGGTATCTTCGGGTCCGGTGAGGCGACGGACGGCAGCGAGCGTTTCGGCATAGGCGCGGTTGGGCACCTCGGCAAAGCGGTGAAAGTGCTGCTTGCCGGCTTCGACGACCTGCTGGTGCAACGGGAAGATCACCATGTAGCCGAACCACAGCACGCCGACCACGACGTGATAGGTCGGCTGCGTCTGGCGGATGCGCCGTCCACTGCGTAACAGCAGGTACACCCCGTGGGCACTCAGCATCACCAGAGGCGGCAGGGCGATGCCGAAATAGTGCATGCGCCGGTGGGGGCCCACCAGTGCAAGGTAGATGCCGCAGAGCATCCACACCCAAAGCAGAAACAGCAAGCCTAGCGGGCGCATTCCGATCGGATCGTCGTCCTTCGCGCGTGCCCTACCAACCCACCGGCGTAGCAGCGGTTGCACTATCGTAGCCAGAGCCAGGATAACCGGAAGCCCCAACACCCGAATGTGCTGCTCCACGGCGAAAAACCGCGGCACTACCGATGAACCAGCCTCGGGCGCAAAGTAAAGGCGGTTGAAGCCCACCACCGCGTTCCAGGCCAGCTTGGGATCGGCAGTCAAGAGAACGGCAACCGTAGCGAGCGCCACGGTGACGCACCCGCCCGCACCAAAGAGCACCAGGCGCGAGACAACCTCTTTGCTACCTAACTGGCGTCTAACTCCGAGGTACAGCGTGTGCAGCGCAACCGCCGCGGACATGGCAATTGCGGTTTGCTTGAAACAGACTCCCAGGCCCCCGCAAACGCCGGCCGCGAAGAGCACGGTCCGAGGGCGCTTGGCTCCGGTGAGCACCAGGCAGTACAGCGCGAAACAGGCCAACTCGGTGGGTACGAAGAAGGTGCTGGGACGATTGCACCCGACGTGGTACAGCCAGACGTTCAGATACAACGCTGCCAGCACCGTGGCAATGCCGGCGGCGGACCATCCGTACAAGCGCTTCGTAGCGGCAAACACCAATGCCGCGGCACCACAAGTCGCCAGGGCACACAGCACCCAAACCCCCGCGAGGCTTCGACCGGATAAGCCCAGGCCCAAGGCATTGACCCAAAAGATGCCCGGCGGCTTGTTGTCCCACAGGTCCGCGTAGAGCGTGCGGCCGTCGAGCATCTCGCGGCCGTAGTAGGCGAACAGCCACGCATCAAACTCGTCCACCCGCGCGTGGGCAATGAACTGCGACACGGCCAGAATGGGCAGGGAGGCCAACACCGTCGCGAGGATGATCACCGCCGGTTTGGTGGCCCGTTGCGATTGTCGGTTCTCAAGTTCGGGCATGACTTCGCGGGAGTGTCCCCCGCAATCCGCAATCGGTTCAGCCGTTGGTCCCCGTGTCGGTTCCGTTGGTGCCGACTTCGGTTCCGTTGGTGCCCACATCAGTTCCGTTGGTACTGACGTCCTGACCGACCGTTGCGAGAAACGCCGCCAGGTTCAAGTAATCATCATTCGCGAAGTCCGGACGCGGGCCGCCGGTGTGGTCGCTGTCTTCAGCCAGCACCTCCAGCAGGCGGTCGGTCGTCGTCCCTGCCAGCGGACTGCCCAAAGCGGTGGTGCCCTCGGCGTCGGTGCCGTGACAGACCGCGCAGGCCTGCTCGGCCGAGCGGTAGAGCGCCGCCCCCGCTTCGGCGTCGGGCCCGCCGTCTTCGACGCCGTTGGTGCCCGCGTTTTGGTTGCTCAGGTCGAAGGAGAAGTCACCGTACCCGCTCCCGCTGTTGTCGTTGGCATTGGTGGCGGGAACCGTTTGCCCCGTTCCTGAGCTAGGCGACCGAGAGCAGCCGGCCAACAACGCGGCGAAGACAACCGCCGCGAGCGCGGGCGTGCGCCATCGTCTCGGGCGGATGAGCCTGGAATAACCCGTGCTAACTGCCATCGATGTTCGAGTACCGGTCGTTTCAGTCATTCCCACGGGACTCACTTGTCGTTGGGCATTGTAAAGACAAGACATCTCTACGTCACCCGTCAGTCCGCCTTACCCAGGTAGCCGGCGCAGTAGGGACAATAATACTCGTCGCCTCGTTTCTCGGGCACGACCCAGCGACCGCGGCACGTCTGCGACGCGCAGCGTACGGCACGCTGACCGGTCTTCTTTTTGCACTTCGGGCACACCACCGGGAAGTCGTCAAAGTCGAACTCCTCGTTGATGACAAAGTGGTGTCCGCATTCCGGGTTGGTGCACAGCACGTGGAAATCGGCGGTCTCCGCCGGCGGAACCGCCTCGGGCGGCTGAAGCTGACCCACCGCCCACGTCAGTGCCCACACTGCGAGCAGAGCACCTATGCCGTAAACCGGATAGCGGACCGCCGGCGTGGCCCAAATCAGCGCCGGGTTCTCGCGGACGGTGTCCTTCCATTCGTCGAACCGGACCCGCACGCCGGGCCAGCCCTCGCGAAGCGCGGCAATCCACTCGGCGCGCTTGCTCTCTGTCTGAACCGGCATCAGTACTCCCCGGCTGACGGGTGCCCCATCGCTTTAGCGGTGGGGGACGCCTGTGGGTGGCCCCTCGCTTTAGCGGTGGGGGAACCAGGCGATCGGCCACCGCCCATCCCAATCCAT
>JAUWNF010000511.1 GCA_030612785.1 Phycisphaerales bacterium | reverse complement strand
AAGGCCTCGACGTTCGGGCCGAGGATAAAGTATTGAGAATCGCAGACTTCCTCGATCACCGCCCGAATCTCGTCGCGGACAGCGGCGTATTGGGCTTTCAAATCCAACAGCGGCACTTTCATGCTTGACTCCGTTGTGGTTATCTCATCGATACATCCTCGTGTACCGTTTGTAGTCGGCCCACAACATTCGTCAATAGGAGGTGGAAGCAAGCGCCCCAGGGAAGCAGGCACCGAGCCCCGAGCGCAAGCGAGTGGGTCACTAACCGTATCACGACCGCAAGGGAGAACCGAACCGCGACCGTAACAGGCTGTCGGAATAACCCGGGAGGCCGGCGAGCTTGGTTGACCGGAGACTCTGTTGGACTTCCCGTTTTTATGGTTTTGCCTGAGCCATGGTTCATGCTCAGGTCAGGCGGGCCATCCCGCCGGTTGCGGAGGGCCGATTCGGCAGAGCACAAACCGTCCCCCGTCGTTTCTTACAGGGTTGTCACCACTTCATCCCAATGGCGCAGCAAGATTCCCAGGTTCACGGTGTCCTTCCGGGGAGCGTGCACAGCTGTGTTTTTGTCGGCGGCGGCCGATTCGGCGTGGGATCAGCGGCGATCAGCCGCGGGCGGGGTCCGTGGTCGTGCCAGTGGGCTCGAACGCTTCCCGGTAGTTCCAGGGCATCCACTGCTGAGGGCGCGAGGGTAGTTCGTCCGCGTGCCTGAGCAGTTCGGTCAGGTAGTCGAAGGAATTGACGTCGTAGAGTTGGCAGGTGTAGATCAGGCTCATGAAGAGATCGCCGACATGCGCGCCGTGCTCGCTCATGTAGAACAGCGCGTTCTTCCGATGAAGAATCGCCCGCTTTAGCGCGCGTTCCGTAATGTTATTATCCAGCGGAGCTCCGGGCTCGCGCAGGAACAGAGTCAGCTTGTTCCAGTGCTTCAGCATGTATTCGATAGCCTCACCCAGGCCGGAGTTCGGCTCCGTCAGCCGGTGCTCGCGCCGAGATCAACGGCCTGTTACAGACGCTCGGCGTTCGGCTCGGGCTTCGGTTCACAGACGCGGTGAAGGGCAAGGCGAGGAAAGTCAGAAGACTGGCCGGCGGCGTCATGACGTTCGGCGACGCCCCGCTCCCGGTCAAGCTGTACGGAGAGGATAACCGAGAGCCGCCGGACGATGATGGCGGTGACCCGGACGGCCGCCATGACGCGCGCGGCATTCCCGGAACAGACACACGGGAGGTGATAATCCGAAACCAACGTCAAACGGTTGGCGGGCGCAGGACAAGGGGGCCAGGCGGCTCGAAGCCGACCCAGGCCCAGGGTTCCGTGGAACGCCTCGCCTCATTTAATGACCGTCGTCGTGAGGGCGTTTCGTTCACAAAGGTCCATCGGGGCGACTGGATTCGACTCACGGGTCCCACCCCAAAATCCGCGTTTTTCATGCCGCGAACGAGGGTGGCTGAAGAATAAAACGTAGAATAAAGCGCGGGAGCCGATGTCTAGTTTCCTGGGAATCACCGCGCGTTGAGCGGAATGGCGACGGTGCCCCGTATGTGACGAAGACCTCAGAGCCTGTGAATCTATTGCGATTTTGCGCCGCTGCCGGGTATTGCCCGGTGACCGGCAACGCCTGTTTCAGGAACCGCTCGGCCTCGTCCAGCTGTTTGGTGTGGATCAACAGGAAAGCCCGCCGGTTCCAGCAGCGCTTCATGCGAGCCCGTCATTGGCCGGGCCAAGGCGGTTTTCACCAGGGCAAACCGAACTCGGCGTCCGAGCTGATACACGTTGCGCCGCCCATACCTATCCCACGCGCTTTCCCAAGCCCGATCCATCACTGCTCGGACCCTCCGCCGCGCTTCTTCTCCCGCAGCACCTTCTGGATCACCGACCAGGCGGCGCCGGCGTCGGAGGAGACGTCGTCCCAGCGGCCGGTGAAGCGGCCGCAGAATGAAGACTTCAAAACCTCGGGCAGGAGCTGGGTCTGGTTGGACTCCATCAGCGGATGCTTCAAGTAGATGCAGGCCTCCTCGGTGGCGCGGACGGAGAGGCCGGTGCCCCGCTCGGGGGTGTGGCGGAGGCGGTCGCCGATGTCGACGATCAGCTTGACCATGTTCTTGCTCAACTCCGGGTGCCGGGCGGGCAACAGCTTGACCTCGTCGTCGGGCGGCAGGTAGTCCATCTGCACCGGGGCGAAGCGGTCGAGTTGAGCCGCGTCGATGCCGAACGTCCCGGAGAACTCGCTGCCCCGGTTCACCGCGGCGATGAACTGGACGTTGTCCGTGATCGGGATGAAGCGGTTCTCGATGGGATGGTACAGGCGTCGCGTGGCGTCGAGGGCGGGCATCAGTACGTTGCGGGCGCTCTCCTGGCAGCGGTTGAACTCGTCCAGGAAGACCAGGTGCCGGCGGCCGGGGTGCTCGGCGGCCTCCTCCAGGGCGATCAGAAACTCGGTCTTGATGAAGTCGGTGATGGGCTGGCCGGTCTCGGAGGCGCGGACCTGGATGGTGGCGAGGAAGTCCGTGGCTTCCACCACCGCGCCGCAGTTGAAAAGAACGAACTCCATGCCGAGTGACTCGGCGATCGATTGAGCGAGCACCGTCTTACCGCAGCCTTGCGGGCCGTCGAGCAGGATGTTCAGGCCGCTCTCGAGCAGCACCTGCAGCTTCTTGGAGACGATGGGGTCGAGGTAGACGCCTTCGAGCTTGAACTCCAGGGCCTGGACGAACTCGACCTCGATGGCCCCGCGGTCGTCGCGCTGCGGCTTGCGGATGTCCTTGACCTTGACCATGCACGGGACGCCGGGGCGGACCCGCGGGTCGTCGCACAGGACAACCTTGGGGGCGCGCTTGCCGTCCAGGTGCGTGGCGCGGTAGCGGAAGCTCGATTCCTTAACCGGGTTTGCCCAGAAGGTGGCCTCCATCGTCGCGCCGATCTTGATGTCCTCGGTCTTCCATTTTGCCGGCATGGTTCACTCCCATCGGCCGCAGTGGCCGATTCATCACAATCGCATCGCCCGTCGCACAAGCCGCGCGATGGTCTCGCCAAACTGCCGCACGCACACATCCGGATTATCCTCGTCGAGCAGCACGTGGTGCGGAAAACATATCTCCTCCAACGGCCGCACCGCTACCTGGGCGCAGCACATCTTCATGCGATTGGTCAGCCTGGTCACCAGGGCGCGCAGGGCGGCCACCGAGCAATCGGTGGGCAGGCCGTCGCTGATCATGACCAGAAGCTTGGCCCGTCGGCGGCTGTGGCGGGCGACCTGGGCGGCGTGCCACAGGGCGGCCGCGTCGTTGTTTCCG
>JAUWNF010000384.1 GCA_030612785.1 Phycisphaerales bacterium | reverse complement strand
AACGTTGTCCGACAACGTGCAGTTCGTAACCGTCAAGTCGCCGTTGTTGATGCCGGCCAGGGCTCCACCATTGTCTCCCGCCGCATTGCCCGAGAATAGGGTCTCCTCCTCGATCACCGGATCGCCGGCGTCATTGTAGATGGCGCCGCCGTCCCCGCCGGAGACGTTATCCAGGTATTGGCACAGCTTGATGGTGGGGTCGCCGTCATGCACGTACATAGCGCCGCCGGCGTTGCCGGCCGTGTTTCCGTCAAAGGTGCAGGCTTCCAGCGTTGAATCCGTGGAACTGCCGTCGTCGTACATTGCCCCGCCGTCGTTTAGCGCGACGTTGCCGTTGAACAGGCACTCTTCCAATCCCGGGCAGGAGCCCGCGTCGCTGTACATCGCTCCCCCATCTGTCGCTTGGTTCCCGGTGAAGGTACAGGTGAGGAACTCCGGGTCGGCGCTGCTCGTGTTGTAGACCGCCCCACCGTCGTCGTCGGCGACGTTGCCGCTGAAGATGCACGCCACGATCGTGGGGCTGCCTCCGTTGTTGAACAAGCCGGCGCCTTTACTGCTCGGACCGGTTTCGTCCGCGTATCCGTCAGAAACGGTGAACCCATCGAGCACGGCACGAGTGGTCCCGTTGTCCGTCAATACGTGGTAGCAATTGTCCAGCGCATTTCCGGACACACCGATGTCACCGCTGAGGATGGTCACGTTGAGCAGCGGGTCGCGTTGGCTGCGGTCCGTCTCCGCGCCGGTAAACCCCCCGTAAAGGCTCACATTGCTGATGAGCCCGAACGTTGCTGACCGCGGATCGTAGGGGTCCACTGGTTCCGAGGGGGTGTACGAACCCGCCACCACCCAGATCTCGGCCTGGTCAAACTCCGGCTCGAGCAGCCGTTCCGCCGCCGCCTCCAGCGCCTCTTGCAGGTCGGTGTACGGGAAGTACAGGTCGGGCCAGCTACCCGGGGGACCAACGTAGACATACGCGGTGTCCGCGGAAGCAGTTGCCGCCAGTGCCAACGTTATGACAAGTGCGGTCGCGATCAGAGAACGTTTCATGGTTGGTATCCTATTGCCTCGAGGCTCACCACAGTACAAGAATCGCGTAAGAGATTGACCGAACGCGGCCTGCCTTACCTGAATCTCCCCCTCCACTTTTTGCCCACCGTCCGGCGCCCAATGGTGTGGACAGCAGTCGTGGAAGCAGTACGTTCCCCGCTTGGTCCGAAAGTGCACGAAACGTACCTCACGCGAACATGCATTTTACCTCCGCCGGACTTCAGGGTCAAGCTGCGCCCCTACCACCGTGGAGCGTAACGAGCTCCGTTCGTCCGGCGCATCCGCCCTACGCCATCGTTCGCCGCCACCTGAGGCCGCTTCACTCCCTCAGTCAAAACAATCATAGCTCTCCCTTAGTGACCAGGCCATAGTCCGATACCCGTCCGCGTTCACTGCGGATCGCATCGCAGCGTCTGATGGTCCCGACCTTCGCTGCAGGTTGAAAGCCACGTGCAACAAGAGTATAATCGGGGGTCCGAGTGGCGCTTCGCGCCCCAGGTTTTGACGAAACGCGAGAGTCCGAGCGCGCCGGCGGGGGACCCTCGGCCATCCTAAGGGAGGAAAGATATGTCAGTGCCATCCGGTGGTGCGGTGGGCAAAACTCGTGTTCGGGTAAGCGTGGATGATCGCCTGGCGATTCGTTCTGGCGGCGTGCGGCCACGGATGCTCGCCATGGCTGCCGTTACTCTGGGGGCGGTGTTGCTCGCGCCGTGGCCGGCCTGGGCCCAACGCACCGTCATCGGACGGGAGGAGGCCCGGGAGATCGCTCGCGAGAAGGGTTGGCTTATTCGCCGAGACACCCCCACTGGGGCTATCGAACTCCAAGCAATCGTGAACGGATTCCCGCGGTACTACATCACCCACAACGCCGACGCCGCGGACAGCATCAGTACGGACGAGTGTCAGCCCGGCGGAGTAAGCGGACTGGGCCTGGCCGGGGCTGGCGTGACCCTGGGCATCTGGGACGCCGGCGGCGTGCTCACCACCCACCAGGAGTTCGGCGGGCGGGCGTCTCAGATCGACGCTCCCGGGTTTACCCACTACCACGCCACGCACGTGGGCGGTACGATGATCGCCGCGGGGGTAGTAGGGCCTGCCAAAGGAATGTCACCCGCCGCCGCGCTGGACTGCTACGACTGGAACAACGATACCTCCGAGATGGACTCTGCCGCCGCAGCCGGGCTGCGGATTTCCAACCACTCTTACGGTTACATTTCTGGTTGGGATTACAATACCTTCGGCGATAACGAGTGGGTTTGGTGGGGCTACACGGTGGTCAGCACGGTCGAGGACTACAGTTTCGGGCTGTACACCGGATACACTTGGGAACTGGACGGCATCGCCCACGACAATCCGCACTACCTGATTTGCAGGTCGGCGGGCAACGACCGCAACGACGACGGCCCCGGACCGGGCGGGGGACACTGGTACTGGGATCCCTATGGAGGGGTGTGGTCCTGGAGCACCGCCACGCGCGATCCCGACGGCGACTACGACTGTATCGGCGAGGAAGGCGTAGCCAAGAACATCCTGACCGTCGCGGCGGCGGAAGACGTGATCGGGGGGTACACCAATCCCGCCGGCGTGGCCATGAGCACGTTTTCGAGTTGGGGTCCGGCCGACGACGGGCGCATCAAGCCTGACATCACCGGCAACGGCATCGGGCTGTACTCTACCTGGGATACCTCCAACTCCTCGTATGACACCATTTCAGGCACCTCGATGTCCTCGCCGAACATCAGTGGCTCGCTGGGGCTGCTCGTAGAGCACTGGCGCGACACGCACCCGACCGAAGGCGACATGCGTTCGGCGACACTCAAGGGGCTGGTGCTGCACACGGCTGACGAAGCTGGGACAGCCGACGGACCCGACTACGCATTCGGCTGGGGGTTGATGAACACGCTCAAGGCGGCCAACGTGATCACCGCCGATGTCTCTCAGCCCTCGACCATCATCGAAGGCACTTTGAACAACGGCCAGACCTACGAACTGGGCGTATCGACGCACGGGGGGCCCAACGAGCTGCGCGCGACCATTTGCTGGACCGATCCACCAGGCGCCCCCCCAGGTGACCTGCTGGACCCGCCGAACAAGATGCTGGTTAACGATCTGGACTTGCGGATCGTGTCCGACCCGCCCGGCAGCACGCACTATCCCTGGGTCTTGGACGGAAGCAATCCCAGCGCCTCGGCTACCACCGGCGACAACAACACCGATAACGTCGAGCAAGTGCTGGTCAACGGTCCCGGTGACGCCCAGTGGACTGTACGGATTACGCACGAGGGCACGCTGTCCGGCGGGAGCCAAGACTTCTCCCTGATCATCACCGGGGCCGAGTCTGGGGAGCCGCCGACGGCCCAGAATGTGCAGATTTCCACCCCGAAGGACGTCCCGGCAAGCATTATCCTCCTGGCCGGCGATGACGGTCTGCCCGATCCGCCCGGCGATCTGAGCTTCATCATCGATTCGCTGCCAAGTCACGGCAGCCTGCACGATCCGGGTGCGGGGTCGATCACCACAACGCCTTACACGCTGGTGTCCAACGGGAACATCGTCAACTACTTCCCTGCCAGCGGCTACGAGGGGGGGGACGTCTTCACGTTTTATGCCGACGATGGCGGCACACCCCCCACCGGCGGCGCTTCGAACATCGCCACGGTCACCATCGGTGTCGGAGCGCTTTGCACCTACACCGAGGATTTCGATGACGGGCCTGGCGGGTTCGTTATCGAAAACGACATCGGCGCGCCCGGTGCGGGTGACGGGTTGTGGCACTTCACCGAGGCGTGCGAGGCGACGTCCGCCGCCCTATACTACGGGGTCGATAGCCAGTGCGACTACGACGCCGGATGGACCGAAGGAGCGGCCACTTCGCCTGAAATCAGCCTCGAGGGTCTCAGCGGGACCATCATGTTGTCATTCATGTATTATCTAGAGACCGAACATGTTGAGGGGTGGGACGTGGCCTGGGTCTCCGTCTCGGTGGACGGGCTCCCCTTCAAGACGGTGGCCGGCAACTGGCCCGATCTTGGGTTGGGGGAGGTCCAGTTGGACGACCCGAGTGGAGGGTGGGTATCGACGGGCGCCATCCCGTTACCGACCCACGCGACGTCCGAGCACATCCGCATCCGTTTTCAGTTTGCGACCGTGGATCACGTGTACAACGATCAC
>JAUWNF010000452.1 GCA_030612785.1 Phycisphaerales bacterium | reverse complement strand
GGGCTGTTCACCGGCCGGCACGCGGTCCTGCGCTGTCACCCGGCAGAGCCGGACACGGGGATTACGTTCGTGCGCACGGCCCAACCCCGGCCGGTCCGTATCGCCGCGCCCATTGACAACGTGGCCAAACGGGCCCGACGCACGGCGCTGCTCAACGGTACGGTAACAATCGAGACGGTGGAGCACTGCCTCAGCGCCTGTGCGGGTTTGGGCATCGACAATCTCGAAATCGAATTGATCGGGGACGAAGTGCCCGGTCTGGACGGCAGTGGTCTGCCTTTCGTGGAGAAGCTCGAGGAAGCCGGCATCGTGGAGCAGCCGGTGGAGCGCCGGGGGTACCGCATCGATGAAGTGACCCGCGTGGTGGACGGCGATTCGGAGTTGGTGGCGCTTCCGCCGCTCGATCCGGATTCCGAGAACCTCGAGGTAGTGTACGATCTCGACTATGGGCCGGACGGCCCGATCGGGCGCCAGGTCTGCACGGTCACCGTGGATCCGGAGAATTTCGCGCGGTGGATCGCCCCGGCGCGGACCTTCGTGCTCCAGCGGGAGGCGGAGGTGCTGCTGGCCAGCGGGCTCGGAAAGCACCTCACGTACCAGGATATCCTGGTATTCGGAGATGATGGTCCCATCGAGAACCGCCTGCGTTTCGCGGACGAATGCTGCCGTCATAAGGTTTTGGATCTGATCGGGGACCTGGCCCTGTTCGGCCAGCCGATCATCGGGCGCATCCACGCACGCAAGTCGGGGCATTCTCTGAATCATGCTTTGGTGCGTGCGCTCCGCGAGCAGCAATCCGCGCGATCGACGGCCGAGCTGCTGCTCCACCCGCCGGTGATGGGCATCCACCGCATCCAACGTATCCTGCCACACCGGTATCCGTTCCTGCTGGTCGATCGCATTCTGGAGATCCAGGGCAGCCAGCGGGCTGTCGGCATCAAGAACGTTACCGTTAACGAGGAGTTCTTTCAGGGTCATTACCCCGGGCAGCCGATCATGCCGGGCGTGTTGATCCTCGAGGCGATGTCCCAGATGGGCGGGGTGCTCCTGGCCCAGGAGTTGGAACATAAGGGCAAGGTGGCGGTATTACTGAGCATGGACAAGGTGAAGTTTCGCCGGGCGGTCATGCCGGGGGACCAGTTGGTCCTCACCGCGGAGGCGATTCGCGTTAAGTCGCGCAGTGGTCATGTCAAGACCAGCGCCCACGTGGGCAGCGAACTGGTGGCGGAGGCGATCATCAAGTTCGTCATGACCGATGCGGACCAGACCTGACCTGAAGGAGTGCCAAGAGAAGGTGGCAAACACGATCATCGAAGCTCCCGTATCTGTTCATCCGACGGCGGTGGTGGACCCCCAGGCTTCCATCGGGCGGGAAGTGACCATTGGGGCGCACGCTTACATCGGGCCCCACGTCGGACTCGGTCATGGATGTGAGATTCACAACAACGTGACTATTGCAGGGCGCACCGCACTCGGAGCCGGGTGCCGGGTGTTCCCCGGCGCCGTTTTGGGTCTGCCCCCGCAGGACCTCAAGTACCGCGGTGGGGAGGTGTGCCTGGAGATCGGCGCGCGGAACACGTTTCGCGAGATGGTGACGGTGCACCCGGGCACCGAGAATGGCGGGGGGATCACCCGGATCGGGAACGACAACCACCTTCTTGTGGGGGTGCACGTGGCCCACGATTGCCAGGTGGGCAACCATTGCATTATCGCCAACTACGTGCAATTCGGGGGGCACGTGGTGGTGGAGGACTACGCCACGTTCGGCGGGCAAAGCGGCGTACACCACTTCGTGACCATCGGCAAGCACGCCATGATCGGAGGGCTGACGCGTGTGACCACGGACGTGCCGCCGTTCATGGTGTTCGTCGGAGCGCGGACACACGCGCGGGTGCGTATGGTGAACGGCGTCGGTCTGCAACGCCGGGGATTCACCAACCAGCAAATCGCCGGACTGAAAAGCGCGTACATGGACCTGTATTCCCGCCGGGCGCGGACCAGCGGCCGGAGCCTGCTGGATAACGTCGAGATGCTCCTGGCCAAAGAGGGCATGGATTCCAATGTAGATTACTTGTGCCGCTTCCTGATCCGCTCGTTCGCCCACGGCCGCAACGGGCGCTACCTGGAGTCGCTGCGGAACGATAAGCCCGCCTAGTGAGTGAGCACGGCGCAAGGAGTGGCACGCTTAGAGCCTCTAACAGAAAGACATGTGGGACCGGCTTTCCAGCCTGTCGCACGACCGGCTGGAAAGCCGGGCCCACATTGTGGTGGGGGCGTTTAGTAGTACAGTGCCAAGTCCCGGGCTTTTGTGTAGCGGCCCGCGTCCCCCCCGGCCGAACGGCCTGCGAGCAGCAGGCCGCTACAAAGCGGCGACTACCTTGCGCTGTAGGGGCTGTCGATTTAGTCTGTAGCGTCGCCCCTTGTGGGCGGCGCACCTGCGTTTTTCGCCACCCACAAGGGGTGACGCTACATTGGGGACCACAACGGACGACTGAATCGACAGCCCCTGTACTGTTAGTGAAAGTTACAGGAACCCAAACATGTCCAACAGATTGCGTGCAGCCGTCGTGGGTGTCGGTCACATGGGCAAGCATCATGCCCGCATCTACAGTGAGCTGCCCGAGACCGAACTGGTGGCCGTGGTCGACAAAAGCCGGGCCCAGGCCGAGAAGTTCGCCACCCAGTACGGCTGCCAAGCCTGCACCGAGGTGAGCGAGATTGTCTCCCAGATCGATGTTGCTTCGATCGCGGTGCCGACCGTGGTGCACGCGGAGGTGGCTAAGCCGCTGGTTCAGGCGCGCATCCCGATCTTGATCGAGAAGCCGCTGGCCCCGGACGCGGCGACGGCCCGGCAAATCCTCGGCTGGGCCAAGAAACACGACGCGGTCATCCAGGTGGGGCACTCCGAGCGTTTCAACCCGGTGGTGCAGGCGATGAAGCGAATGGAGATCACCCCCAAGTTCATCGAGACCGAACGCATCAGCCCGTTCACCTTCCGCAGTGCGGACATCGGCGTGGTGTTCGACATGATGATCCACGACATCGACATCGTGCTGCACATGGTTCGGGAACGCGAGTACGAGGTGCATGCCGTGGGCGTGAACGTGCTGGGCAACTGCGAGGACATCGCCAATGCCCGGGTGCAGTTTGCCAACGGCAGCGTGGTGAACATGACCGCCTCGCGCCTGGCATTGAAAACCCATCGGCGAATCCGCGTCTTCAGCCCCGACGCCTACCTGTCCATGGATTACCAGAAGCGCACCGGCATCGCGATCAAGAAGGACGCCAACCTGGACCTGCTGAAAATGGCCCGCGAGCGCAACTACGAAGACCTGTCGCAGATGCAGAATGTGGACTTCGGTTCGCTGGTCAACGTCGAGCCGCTGGTCATCGAGGACACCGAGCCGTTGAAGGTTGAAATCGAATCGTTCCTCAATGCCGCCCGCAACCGGGACAGCTCGGGCGTGTCGGTGGAAGACGGCGCCGCCGCCGTCACCCTGGCCGAGAGAATCGTCGACTCCATCCGAGCCTGCGGCTGGCACGATGGGGTGTGAGACCAAGTGGGGTGCGCTCCGCAGGAGAACTCCTTCTTGGACTTTTCCCTATCGTCCCGCTTTGACTTCCAGGCGCGACTTGATCTGTTGAAAGATCGCCCGCGTGGCGGTGGAGCGGTTGAGGGTATAGAAGT
>JAUWNF010000665.1 GCA_030612785.1 Phycisphaerales bacterium | reverse complement strand
AGACATGAAAGCCGCACTCGCACAACTCAACCCCGTCGTCGGTGACATCGACGGCAACACCGACAAGATCATACCCACCATCCAACGGGCGCGGGATGCATCGGTCGACTTGCTCGTTTTCACGGAACTGGTCATTACCGGCTATCCCCCGCGCGATCTGCTGCTCAAGGACAACTTCGTCGAGCGTAACCTCGCGGCCCTGGAGCGCATCATCACCGCCGCGAAGGGGATCAGCGTGTTAGTCGGCTACGTCAAGCCCAACGAGACCGGCCAGGGAAAACCGCTGCACAACGCCGCGGCCCTCATCGTCGATGGCACGCTGGCGGGGACGCACCTCAAGGCCCTGCTGCCGACCTACGATGTCTTCGACGAGCATCGCTACTTCGAGCCGGGCAGGGGCTTCGACATCCACACCGTCCCCACGCCCACCGGCCCCTGCAAAATCGGCATCACCATCTGCGAAGACCTGTGGAACGACGAACAGTTCGCCGGCCAACCGATTTACGCAATGGATCCGGTGAAGTCGCTGGCGACGGCGGGTGCCGAGCTACTGGTCAACCTGTCAGCCTCGCCCTACTGGCACGAGAAGCAGCGGTTTCGTCTGGAGATTTTCGGGCGGCAGATGCGTGAGCACGGTGTACCCCTGCTGTACGTGAATCAGGTGGGCGGCAATGACGACCTCATCTTCGACGGCGGCAGCACCGCGTTCTCGTCCGACGGATCGATCATTGCCGAGGCCGCCGCCTTCGAGGAGGACTTCCTGCCGGTCGATCTCGACGCGCCCGGGGGCAACCGTATCACCCCGTACCCGGAGGACGTGGCGGCGATTCATCGAGCCCTGGTCATGGGCACGCGCGACTACGTCAACAAGTGCGGGTTCAAGGAGGTGCTCATCGGGCTTTCCGGCGGAATCGACTCCGCCGTCACCGCGGTGGTCGCCGCGCAAGCCCTGGGGCCTGAGCGGGTCCACGGGGTGGCCATGCCCTCACGCTACAGCAGCGCCCACAGCCTTACCGATGCCGAAGCCCTGGCCCGCAACTTGGGCATCGATTACCGGGTGATCGAGATCGAGGGCGTGCATCATGCCATGGAAGCAGCGTTGGCGCCGCACTTCGGTGACCTACCGCCGGGCATTGCCGAGGAGAACATCCAGGCCCGCGCCCGCGGCAACATCATCATGTCGCTGTCCAACAAGTTCGGCTGGCTACTGCTGACCACGGGGAACAAGAGCGAGATAGCCGTCGGCTACTGCACGCTGTACGGCGACATGGCCGGCGGGTTGGCCGTGCTGAGTGACGTGCCCAAGACGATGGTCTACCAGGTCGCCCGGCAGATGAACGCGACGGCCCAGCGCGAACTGATCCCCGAGAACACCATCACCAAACCTCCGTCGGCCGAGTTGAAGCCCGATCAAGTCGATCAGGATTCGCTGCCGCCCTACGATGTGCTCGATCGCATTTTGGAGAGATACGTCGAGCGGGAGCAGTCGGTGAGCACGATCGTGGCCCAGGGCTTCGACGAAAAAACGGTCCGCGAGGTTGCCCGGCTGGTCGATCGCAACGAATACAAGCGCAAGCAGGCCCCGGTGGGTCTAAAGGTCACCTCCCGCGCTTTCGGCACCGGCCGCCGCATGCCCATCGCGGCGAAGTACGTTTGATCTGCGCACCCTGGAACGTAGCCCATGTTTGTCAGTTTGAGGTGTGGTTCCGGGGTGGAATCGCCGTTCTTGGAGCCGTGAGGGCGGTTTTTGCCCGGCGGACGCCCTGGGCGTAGTAACAACATCTCTGCGTAATTCCTACCAGTACCTTCAGATGGTCGAGGCCTATCGAGTCCATGGCCGCACCACCCACCGCGTGGGGGCCAACCTCGGACGACTCGATCAGTTGGACGGCAAACTCGGCCTGCTCGGCGATCGCCGCCATGGCTGTTTGCTCGAACCCCTTCTGCGAAAAGAGGTTAAGTGCGGCTTCGAGCACCTCACGCCGGTGTCGCTGGCGCTCGCGCTCCCTGCGCGATAGCTTCGCGGCCATTCTCGGTCTCCTCCGCCGTGACCGGCTGTTTTTTCCTGCCGAGCCACTTGACA
>JAUWNF010000367.1 GCA_030612785.1 Phycisphaerales bacterium | reverse complement strand
TTGATTGCGCTGGGTTGTTAAAGGGCGAGCAACGGAGGGGCTCGCGGTACGCAGGGCGTGAACTGAGCTTGCAAACAAGGTGCGTGATCGGGGATGGGCAACTCCGCGAAGCCGGCGTCGGTGCACATGGGCACCGCCGTCGGTTCCTCGAGGGTCACCTTAGCGCCCGTGGTTAGCAGTTGGCAGACGATGCACTGCTCGGAGACATGGCCATCCTGCGCGTAGTGGATATGAACGGCGTGCGCGATCCCGGTCGAAACGAGGAGAAAGCACACCAACACCGGAATGTACGTCAATCGCCGCAACATGACACCGCTGCAAGCGTCAATGCTCTGAAACACTAACGTATAGTACGGACCAAACGGGCAGAAGATCAAGTCTTAGTCGAGAAAAGCCACCAAGCTGGTTGAGAAACCTCCACTGGTGGCGGCCGGCTTTGGGGCCCCAGGGAATCGATTCCGCCCGCGTTCCGCGTTATCCACTGACCGACAGGGTTTTGTCCCGCAGGGACAGATCGTAGTAGATTTGCACCAGGGCTTCACACATGGCGCTGACTGAGTGATGTTGCTTGATGTGTTGGACTGCCTGAGTTGCCAGGGTGCGGGCGAAGGAGTGGTCGATGAGTAAGCGCTCGATTGCCGCCGCCAGGGTCGTCGGCCGCGCGTCCGGACAAACCAGCCCGGTAACCTCGTGCAGGTACGCATCGGCGGCGCCGCCTTGGATGGTAACTACGGCCATGCCGGCACCCATCGCTTGCAAAGTGCGCACGGAGGGCGACCCTTCGATCGCCGGACGGACGAAGATGTCCGCGCCGGTCATGATTTGCTTGGCTTCGCCCAGCGGCTCGGCGAAGGTCACCGCCGAGGCCAAGCCGGTGGCGCGGGCCGTCTTCCGCAGATCGTGCTCCATGGGCCCCGAACCGGTGAGGAACGCCATGAAATCGTGCCCGTGCTCGCGCACCAGACGCAGCGCCTCCAACAACCGATCGACGCCGTTGGGCGGGATCAACTGGCTGGTGCATAGAATCGTTGGAATCCGCTGTGACTGGGTGAAACAGGTCGGACCCTCGCCGGCGAGGAGACCCGGGCGTACCAGGTTCAACCGCTCGCGCTCGACGGCGCCGCCCTCGGCAATTGCGTCGAAGATCGGCTGGCTGACTGCAATAACTCGCTCGATCGGGCAGCTTCGTGGCCGCGCAAACGCCTCCGCGTCGTCCATGCCCAGTGCGTGCAGAACCAGGTGGGCGTTGAAACGCCGCGCGATCGCGACGGCCATGTGAAGCGAACGGTGCGAAAAACCATGAACGATGTTGGGCGCCCGACCTGCCAGCGTCTGGAGCACGCGGGCCAGGTGATGACGCCGAAACGGCCAGAACGACTCCCTGTAAAACACCTGCTGGACCGACCCCAGCATTAACGACTCCGCCTCCGGGGAGGACGTGACCAGCCGAACTTGTGCAGCAACATCCAACAGACCCACGCACAGATACCGCAGCACGGCGCGGAACCGCCGCAGCGAGAGCGGGTCCACACAAAGGGCCAGGTCTGCCTTGGGCGGAGCTTGAGAGGAGACCGTATCGTCCGTCGCAGGCGTCATACTCGGTTCATCAGCACAACCAGCGCCAACTGACACATTCTAAGCTGGCCGCTCGCAAACAGCGTTTGCCAAACGCACGACAGCCCCATATCTTACTCACGCCCCAAGCGGTAGGACAGCCCTAACGAGAGATCGCGGAATGCAGGTCATTCGAGGACAGGACTTTGAGCGTCTCGAGCTACCAGCCTCCGTTTTGACTATCGGCAATTTCGACGGGGTACATCGCGGGCATCGCCAGATCATCGCTCAGGCCGGGCTCCTCGCCGCCGACCGCAACATCCCCGTCGTGGTGCTCACCTTCGAGCCGCACCCTCTCGGCGTGGTAGGGTCTCGTCAGTCTCCCCCGCGGCTCACCCTGCCTGACGAAAAAACCGCCCAACTAATCCGCGCCGGCGCCGATATAACCGTCGTCGCCGACAGCACGCCGGCGCTGCTGGGCCTCACCCCGGAGGACTTCATCGACCGCGTCGTCGTCCCCCGGTTCCACCCCACACACGTTGTGGAAGGAGCCTCCTTCGGTTTCGGGCGGGGACGCAAAGGGACCACGGGTTTACTTGGCCAACTCGGCCGGACCCGTGGGTTCGAGACCTTTGTCGTTGAACCTGTCCGCTTGCAGGTCGAATGCCACGAGACCGTTCTCGTCTCCAGCTCGCTAATTCGCAAGCTGCTTCAGGACGGCTGGGTACACCGCGCGGAGCTCTGCCTGGGACGCCCCTACACCCTGGTGGGGACCGTCGGCACCGGCGCACAGCGCGGCGCCGGATTGGGCTTTCCCACCGCTAACATTGAATGCGCCGGGCAACTCGTGCCTGGCGAAGGGGTCTACTCGGGCAAGGCCAACTTGGGCCACGAAGCGTACCCGGCAGCCGTTAGCATTGGAACCGCCCCGACCTTCGGCGGAACGGTCCGCTGCGTCGAGGCCCACCTGCTGGATTTCGATGGCGACCTCCGCAGCCGACCCATCCGGCTGGACTTCCATCGTCCGTTGCGTGCCCAGCGGAAGTTCGCCTCCAAGGAAGACTTAATCGAACAGATCACCCAGGACGTGGCCCAGGTGCGGCGGCTCTACGCCGAGCGCACCGGCGTCGTCCACACAGGATGAGAGCCCCGCGTGACCCCCATCGAATCCGCTCAGTTTCAAAGCGCCGCGTCGATCCTCCAGTCCTGGCGTCGCCCCCTGGTTCTGACCCACGCACGCCCCGACGGTGACGCGCTGGGGTCCGTGTTGGCCATGCGAAGCATTCTGCGGGCGCTGGGTTCGGCGCCACTAGCCTTACTCTTCGACCCGGTTCCGTCGCCTTACGGTTTTATGGTCGAGAACGACCCGCCGGTTATCTTCGGCCGGGACGCAAACGAAGCCGATTTGAGCGGCGTGGATGGGGTGCTCATGTTGGATACCTGTGCGTACGCGCAGTTGACCCCGCTGGCCGACTGGCTTCGTACCGGCTCGACCCCGATCATCGCGGTGGACCACCACGTCACGCGCGACGTGCCTGGCGATCTGCACCTGATCGACACGACAGCCGCCGCCGCCGCCCTGATCGTCTACGACTG
The DNA here is from genome assembly GCA_030612785.1 of Phycisphaerales bacterium. Lineage (GTDB taxonomy): Bacteria > Planctomycetota > Phycisphaerae > UBA1845 > UBA1845 > JAAEQG01. The sequence continues at coordinate 1,237 of JAUWNF010000367.1, read as the reverse complement.
GGCCCAGGCGCTGAACTGGCCTCTCGATTCCGCCACCCTGCGGGCCTTGTTCGTGGGCATTGCCACCGATACCGGGTGGTTCGCGTTCGGCAATGCGGACGCCCGCACGCTCGAAGTCGCGACCGCACTGGTGCGCCGCGGCGTCGAACCGCACGCACTCTACATCCGCATCTACCAATCGGAGCGGGCGCCGAAGGTCCGGCTGCTGGGCGCGGCCTTGGAGACCCTGGAGTTCCACGATAATGATCGCGTCGCGACCATGCAGCTTACGCGAGCGGCCTTCGACCGCTGCGCAGCCCAGCCCAGTGATACCGAAGGCATCGTAAACGAGCCGCTGCGCATCGGCTTGGTGGACGTGGCGATTTTGTTCGTGGAAAGCGGGGATGGGCTGATCCGCACCAGCTTTCGCAGCAAGCAACACGCGGACGTCGCCACCATTGCCGCCGCCTTCGGCGGTGGCGGCCACGTCAACGCCGCCGGAGCACGCATTACCGGCACACTTTCTGAGGTCAAAAGGCGCGTCCTCGAAAAGATCCTCACCACGTAGAGTGCCGTTTTCAGTGACCGAGTCGGGTGGCCCATGGCTTTAGGGGCTGTCGATTTAGTCGTTCCGTGGCGGCCCCCAATGTAGCGTCACTCCTTGTGGGTGACGAGGAACGCGGATACGCCGCCCACAAGGGGCGACGCTACAGACTGGCTCTGGTGAAGTTCGCCGGACACGGGTAGTATATTCCGCCCACACTGGTTCGAACTCAGGGCTGAGAAAAGGAGTCCGATGATGAAATCCAACTTGTTGAAACTCGGTTCGTTGATGCTTGCGCCGGCAATGTTGGTCAGCTTCTGCCCGGCGACTACCGTGGCGGCGGAATTGGCCGGGGTTATGCCCCAAGAAAGCGTGCTGTATCTCGAATGGTCCGGAGCTGACGCGGTTCGCGAGGCCCACACCGCCACAGCTATGGGCAAGCTGCTGGCAGAGCCGGAAATGCAACGTTTCGTCGCCGCACTGGACAAGGGCGTCAAGCGACTGATGGTTCCTTCGCAGCGCGTTCCTGAGTTGCAAAAGGTCGCCATGGGGCTGCAAATGGCCAGACCCCTGGTGCAACACCTGTGGCACCACCGCCTGGCGCTGAGTGTGATCGGGACGGAGACTACCGATGCCGGCCCGGGCGTGGCGGCGGCGCTGGCCGTCGAACTCGGCGACCAGGGCGAAGGGTTCATCACGCAACTTCAAGGCCTG
>JAUWNF010000052.1 GCA_030612785.1 Phycisphaerales bacterium | reverse complement strand
TCAGTGCGCCGTGCAAAGGCGTGGATCTTCAGTGGGTGCGATTCCCACCCGGCAACTGGTCGCTCCAGCCGGTAGCAATCGGAGCGGTTACGGAGGCAACGAAGTGACTGAAGCACTCCGGTGTAGAGGGTCGCCTTGGGCGATTCGGCGAGCGTGCAGGCCGTAACGCGAGTGAACGCTGAGCAGGCCCCGAAAAGGGTAATGCGGAAGCCGACCCGCCTGTTTAACGGGGAAGGCCGCCGCCGCTGGCATCCAGCCTGGCCCGGGCTATTGGGCAAGAGCGACACGGACCAGCGGTTCCGCCGGGGTAGTGGCGACGGCATGCACGTACATGGAGATTCCACGCAACACGGGAAGCCCGATACGGCGGAGGCGCGTGACCTCCAACCGGACGCCCGCGAGGGACAGGCCGGGCTGTATCGGGTGGCGGAGAGGCCCGTAGTACCGTCGAAGCCGGGTAACGCCGGTGGAGGGAAGGGGCCTTGGTTCAAGGTCAACGCAGGAAGTGGCGAGAGCCGGGAGATTGGTGATGAACCTACAACCTCCAGCAAAGGTTCAGAAACTACAGGTGGCGTTGCACGTCAAAGCGAAGGGATCACCCGCGTATCGCTTTTATGCCCTGTACGACAAGGTGTACCGCGAGGACATCTTGCTGTTCGCCTACCGGTGCTGCAAAGCCAACGGCGGAGCACCCGGTGTCGACGGCCAAGACTTCGCGGACATCGAGACGTACGGGTTGGAGCGTTGGCTGGGTGAACTGGCGGAAGAACTCAGGAGCAAGACGTATCGTCCGCAGGCCGTGCGACGGGTGTTGATCCCCAAGCCCGGTCGGCCGGGACGCACGAGGCCGTTGGGAATTCCCACGACCAAAGATCGTGTCGTGCAGACGGCGGCGTTGTTGGTCTTGGAGCCGATCTTCGAGGTCGATTTGCAGCCGGAGCAGTACGCCTATCGACCGGGGCGCAGCGCTCTGGATGCCGTTCGGCATGTCCATTCGCTGCTCAACACCGGGCATACGGAGGTGATTGACGCGGATCTGAGCGGGTACTTCGACAGCATCCCCCACGCCGAACTGATGAAATCGGTGGCCCGTCGCTTGAGCGACCGGCACATGCTGCATCTGATCAAGATGTGGCTGCAAGCGCCGGTGGAAGAGGTCGACGAACGGGGACATAAGCAACGAACGACCCGCAACAAGGATCAGGGACGCGGCTGCCCGCAAGGGGCGCCGATCTCACCGCTATTGAGCAACCTCTATATGCGTCGGTTTGTCCTGGGATGGAAGGTGTTAGGACACGAGCGGCGTCTCGCCGCCCGGATCGTCAACTATGCCGATGATATGGTGATCTGCTGTCGCGGGACCGCTCAAGAAGCGATGACCGCCATGCGGGCCATGATGCAGAAGCTGAAGTTGATCGTGAACGAGGCGAAGACGCACGTGTGTCGCGTGCCGGATGAATCGTTCGACTTCCTGGGCTACACGATCGGCCGGTGCTACTCGACGAAGACGGGCAAAGCCTACATTGGCACCCGTCCATCGCAGCAGAAGATTCAGCGAATCTGTTGCGAGATCAGCGAGATGACCAGCCGACGATGGACGCTGCTAGACGCCGCAGACCGGGTCGCCCGGCTAAACCGCACCTTGGTTGGCTGGGCGAATTACTTCTGTCTGGGCCCGGTCAGCAAAGCCTACCGGGCAGTGGACAACCATGTCCGGCATCGGCTTCGTCAGTGGTTGTGTGCGAAGCACAAGGTCAAGGGTCAGGGAACCTCACGCTTCCCGGACGAGTACCTGGACCAAACGCTGGGGCTGGTGAAGCTCCAGTCGCGGACACGCAACTTTCCGTGAGCGAACGCGTGACCACCTTGTCCGAAAGCCGGATGCGGGAAATCCGCATGTCCGGTTTGATGAGCGGGATGTGGAAACGGAGCACGGCTGGGCTCGTGAGGCACCGTCAGACGAAAGGGACGGCAACAGATAGGCCCAACCTAACCCACCGCGCCACATCTCGACTCTACTACCTCCTGAATCGAGCCTGTCGCGGCGGCGGACGGACGTGTACGTCAGTTGCAAACGTTCACACCCCGCGAACATCCAGGGCATGGCGAAGCCGCTGTCGCTGCTGACGCTGACCTCTTTCGGTTCGACGACGATCGGCAATCGGGAGAGTAAATCAAAGCAAAGCTGAGCAACAGTCTGTCCGAGCATCAACCACCTCCTTGTCCTGGGCTAAGTTGTGCTGCAACCGTAGCTTAACCCGCAAGGAGGTCGTAAAACAGATGCCGACAATGAATAATTCGGGCTAAACGCCTGCTGGCATCCTCGAAACGGCGATTTCGCACGAAACAACCACCGGCCATTGGGGGAACTTCGGATTAGTCGGGACTTGCGGGCCCGGTGGCGCTCCCGGCCAAACTCAACCCGGCTAGAACGCGTTCCGCCATTCGGCGGAGCTCCTCGAGATCGGCCTGAACGGCGGCGCGGTCATCACGGGCGAGCGATTCCTCGAGCTGCTCGGCTTTCTGTGATACGCACATGTAGCCGTTGATGCCGCCGGCGCCTTTGAGTTGATGGGCGAGCCAAGCGATGGTTTCGACGTCGTCGCTCTGGAGTGCGGTCTCCATGGTCACGAGGCGTTGCTCGAAGCTGCGGACGAACTCGTCAACCGCCGCAGCCATTTTCGGTGAACTGAGATCGAGTTCGCAACGGATCGGGTCTGCCATCTCGTCGGTCCCGGCGTGCGCCGGAGCCGCGAGGTGACGCCTGATCTCTTCCAGAAAAGCCGCTTTCTCGAACGGTTTGGGTACAAAGCCGTCGGCGCCTGCCCCGCGGCACTGGCGGTGCCGCTCCTCCGATGAATCCGCGCTGATCACGATGATCGGTGTCTCGACGCCGCGGCCGCGCAGCTCCTTGATGGCGGCGATCCCATCCATGCCGGGCATGTGAATGTCCATGATAATCGCGTCAAACCGCCCATCGTACGCCCGCTCCACCGCATCGGTGCCGTCGTTTGCTACAGTAACCTGTGCCCCCGCTGATTCGAGTTGCAGGCGCATTATGTTGCTGATGTCGGGGGCGTCTTCCGCAAGCAGGATGTGCCCGGAAAGAGCGGGCATCGCGGGCTCGCGTTGCTGGCGGGCATCGGCACCGACGGTCGCAGGGCGATCCGCCCCCAGGTCGGCTGCCGACACCATCCGCGTTTCCAGCCCCCGGGTCTCGACACCCGCCCGGGACAAGTCGATCCACAGGGTGAAGGTACTGCCCTTGCCTACTTCGCTGCGCACGCTGAGCCCCCCGCAGAGCCGCTCGGCGACGGATTTGCTGATGGCCAAGCCCAGCCCGGTTCCGGTGAACTTGCGGGCGGTCGATGATTCGACCTGTCCGAAGGCATCGAAGATCAGGTCCGTTTTCTCCCGCGGCACGCCGATACCGGTGTCCTCGACGTCGAACACGAGGCGGCGCCCGAGTTCGTCATCTTCAACCCGCACGCGGATATGGATGTGCCCCGCGGGGGTAAACTTGATGGCGTTGCCGCCCAGGTTGCTCAGCGCCTGCTGGAGCCGCCCGGGATCGGTGATGATTTGCTCAGGTATATCGGTCTCGCAGAGGATGCGGAAATCGAGCCCGTGCCGCTCGGCACCGACGCGCATGATCGCCTCAACACCTCGGAGCACCTCGGGGACAGACGCGGGAGCCAATTCGACGGTCAGGTGGCCCGCCTCGATCTTGGAGAAGTCGAGCAGATCGTTGATCAGACGGAGCAGGTGATTGCTGTTGCGACGGATCGCGTCGATGGCTTCGGAGGTGCCGCCCGGAGCGTCCTGCGGGGTGGCCAGTCCTTCGCTGCACCCGAGAATGACCGTGAGCGGCGTGCGGATCTCGTGGCTGACTCTGGCCAGGAACTCGCTCTTGGCAATGGTTGCGGCTTCGGCGGCGCGTTGAAGCTGGCGCTTCTTACGTTGCGAGGCGATCACCCAGGCGCCCAGCGACGTCAACACTATGGTGCAACCGGCCACAAACCAGGGGTCCAGCCATACGGGAGGACCGACCGAAAACTCGACCGAGGCGATCTGGTCGCTCCACATCCCCTGGGCGTTGACCGCCTTGACCTGAAACTCGTAGTCGCCCCACGGAAGGTTAGTGTAGTTTCGGCCCGGTTCAGGCGACGGTGCGGACCAGTCTTCGTCTTGGAACCCGACCAGACGCGACACATAGCGGAGTCCCTTGGGATGCTGCCGGAAACCGATACTCTGAAAACTGATACTCACGTTCCGCTGCCAGTTGGGAACCTGGAGGGGGACATTGGTGACCGCGTAGGGCTCCCCACCGGCCTTGAAACCGCTGATGGCAACGCGAGGAGGGGCCCTGCTGGGAGAGATACGGTCGGACTCAATGAAGGCCAGTCCCCGGGAGGTTCCAACCAGCAGGACGCCGAGCCTGAGCGCCTTCACACAGTGGACCTCTTCGCAGGGGCAGCCGTCAGCCTTGTCGTATGTGGTGAAGCGCCTCCCGTCAAAGTGGCAGACACCTTCGGGCGTTGCCATCCACAGGGCACCGTGGTGATCGACGGCGATGTCGGTCACCTTTCCGTAAGGCGAGCCGCGGCGCACGAAGTCTCGGCAGTAGGCACCCTCCAACGTCATCAGTCCCTGAGAAGTCCCGACCCAGAGCCGGCCTCGCGCGTCGCTTGCCAGACAATAGACCGGTCGACCGGTGGCGATCTCCTTCCACTCTCCATCCTTGCCTTGTAGGTGTATCCCGGTTTGCGTCGCCAGGTAGACCGTGCCATGTGGGCCTACGTACATGCCGTTGAGGCCGATGCCGCGTTCCGCGGATTCCGCCGACGGAAAGATGCGGGTCACCCTATCGCCGTCGACGCACCACAATCCCGTTGCGGTGCAGACCTGAATCCCGCTGGGGTGGTGCGGGCCGATGGCGCTGACGTTCCGCAGCGCTGGGGAGTCGGGCACCCCGAGCCGCTCGCCGCGGAGCTCGTCGAAGCAGGCCAATCCGTCACGCCCCCCGACCCACAAGCGCCCGAGTTCATCGGCGTAGAGTGCTTCGATACTCCCCAGGTACCGAAACCTCTGAATGACTCGCCCGGTGGCATCCATGCGGCACAGCCCGGCCGCCGTGCCGACGATGAAATCGCCGTTCGGGCGCGGAAGCACCGTCTGGACGACGGGGTGAGGCAGACCATCGTAGACCTCGAGAGTCAAGATGTACGGGCTTCGCAACTGATAGACGCCGCCGCGCGTGGCGATCCACGCCAGTTCCTCGCGGTCCACGTAAAGACCGTGTACGGCATCGCGTGCCAAGCCGGTGTCGCGATCGATGCGGATGAATCCCGATCCGGTCCAGCGCAGAACGCCGCGCTCGGTCCCGATCCAAACCTCCCCGTCAGGATGCGGAATGATGACGTTGACCTCAGGTGGTTCTTCGCCGGAGCGGGGCAGGAGTTTTGTGAGGGTCTCGCCCTCGAGCTTGTAAAGTCCGCCCGGGTTACGCAGGCCGATCCATAGGGCGCCCTGCGGGCCAATCGTTAGCCCCCGCACTTCACCACCCGCCAATGCCTCCTCGAAATGCTCGCTCAGCGTGCGCCCGTTATAGCAAAGCAGAATCCCTGGGGCACCGGCCCAGAGGCGGTCACGCGAATCCGTGACCACGCTGTAGATATCTCGAGCGCGGGTTCCGGAGACCACCACTGCCGTCGGGGACGGAGCATCCACGCGGAGCCGGTAGAGTCCTCCAGACGTGGCGCACCATACCCGCCGCGACGCATCGCGCACCATGTGATGGACTACGAGACCACGAAGTTCAGGGGGGCCGGGCAGCGGCGCCATCGACGCCAGATCGACGCCCACCAGGCCGTCGCCCGTACCGACCCACAGCACCCCGGCATTCTCCAGCAGGCATTCGGCCGGGTTGTGCGTGGGAAAGCGGTGGCCTTCGGCGACGAATTCTTCACTCGCCCAGCGCCAGAGCCCGTCGTCGGTCGCCAGCCAAATGGAACCGAACGAGTCCTGTAGAACGTCGCGCGCCACCACACCCCGAAGCTGGGGGAAATCCAGGAGTGGATACCTCGCGGCCTCCGCGTGGCTGGAGAGTCCGAAGACTACGGCTGCCAACCCCCATACTCGCCTGCTTCGCCGCACGTTCAAACCAGCACCCTCGACTCACCACAGGGCGTCCCGCGGTTTCGCCAACCGCCTGATATGATTTTAGCACAATTCGGGGACCGTGCCGCGCTCTTCTCGAACGTCGGTGTTGGATGCCGGGGGGATCATGGGGGCGTTTGAGGTTTCGCCCGCTCCGCTGGTGCGATATCTTGTTTTCTTGACAAGGTTTTCGGGATCCTTTCGGGAGCCGCGTGCGGACGTGTGTTAGCCTCCGGAGGAGGCGCCGGAACATAGCCCAGGGCGAAGCGCAGCGAGCCCTGGGCAAGCCCCCCTCACCCTTACCCACATTTTCATGCGATGGCAAGGGGTTAGCCGATAGTAATGATGTAGCGTGCGCGCTAGATGTGGAAGGGTTAATGGTTCATGGCAGGAGGTCTGCCATGGGAAGTGGAGTGTGCGCGCCGCCGGCGTGCAGTGAGGCCCAGGCGTGGGCGCTGGGCCATTTCGGGAACGCTGATCTGAGGGATCGGCGTCGTTCAAAAGACTCGTGCAACTGGCTGCCGTGATGGTGGCTGCTCCCCATGGGTCACTTCCTCAACAGTGCGGCTCGTGGCCTGATCTCAAGGCGGCCTATCGGTTTCTCCGCCACGAAGAGGTTGATCCTCAAGCCATCCAACAACCCCATCGCCAATTGACTTATCAAACGTGCGCCGAGCATCCGGTGGTGTTGTGCGTGCAGGACGATACCCCGTTGGCCTTCAATCGCCGCACCAAGGTCAAGGGGCTGGGCAAATTGGCCAACGGCCAGGGCCAGGGCATCATGCAGCACACCACCCTGGCGGTGGCACCGGACGGTCGGCTTCTGGGCGTGCTGGACCAGTTTTGGTTTAACCGCGTCGACGCCCCCCAGTCGGAAACCCGACAACAACGCCAGGCTCGATGGCGTGAATCGGAAGTTTGGTCCGACGCGGTGGACCATGTGGGATCGGGACCGCAGGACACCCGTTTCGTGCACGTCATGGATCGCGCGGGAGAAGCGACCGCTCTGAGGATCCGCGCGTATTGCAGGCGGCGGTCCCCCGAACCTGGATCGTGATCGTCAGCATGCTGGCAAAGGTTAACGCGGCCCGGCTGACCCCGCGTCAATTCTGGTTGACCATTGCCCGACGCGGTGGTTGGATCGGGCGAAAACGGGATGGCCGCCCGGGCTGGAAGGTCATCTGGCGTGGGTGGTATGATATCCATATGATGGTTCAGGGCGCTGAGCTCCAGACCACGGCGCAAAACGACCTCCCAAAATGTGGGTAAGGGTGAGGCTGACGCCCTGGGCTATATTCCATCGCCCGCTCCGCGGGCTGTTGGCGACGGTACTTGCCCATGCCGCCCTTCGTCAAACACGAACACGTAATGGAGGAGCACCCCGCAATCGTCAATCTCCAATCGTCAATCGTCAATCTCCACTCCTCTTTGGTTGCGGCCGAAGGCTGCTCTAAGACGGGATCGTTACGCCCGGCGGGCGACAGAGGTGAACCATGATCAACACACGGACGCTAACCGTCAACGATCAGGCCTATGCCGTCGCCGTCGAGCCGGGGGAGACCCTGCTCGACGTGTTGCGTGACAAGCTGCGGCTCACCGGGACCAAGAAGGGTTGCAACGTCGGTGACTGCGGGGCCTGCACCGTCCTCGTCGACGGTGAGCCGATGAATAGCTGCCTGCTGCTCGCCTCTGAGATGGAGGGCAAGCACATTACCACCGTCGAAGGCCTCGCGGACAATGGAGAACTGACCCCGATTCAAAAGGCGTTCGTCCACGAAGGGGCAATCCAGTGTGGATTCTGTACGCCGGGGATGGTCATATCCGCGACGGCTATGCTGGAAAAGAATCCCAACCCGACCACTGATGAGATCAAAGACGCGCTGGCGGGCAACCTGTGCCGCTGCACCGGCTACGCGGGGATCCTCCGCGCCGTTCAGCGCTGCGCAGACTACCGCGACGACGGCGCCTGCGCAAAGCAAGAACGAGCCGCGGACTTCAGTCCACGCGGAGCACCAGGTAATGAGAACGCTCCGCAAGGCGAAGAGCCGCGCGGGCTGAAACCCGCGGCTTCTGGTTCATCGTACACGACCGTCGGAGTTTCCATCCCGCGCGTCGATGCCGCCGACAAGGTCACCGGACGGGCGATGTACACCGCGGACATCTCACTGCCGAACATGATCCACGGCAAGATCCTCGGTTCGCCCATAGCCCACGGCCGCATTAAGCGAATCGACATCTCGAAGGCCAAAGCACTCAACGGCGTGCTCGCGGTCATCACCGGGACGGACGTGCCCGACACCATGTACGGCGTGTCGCCGGCGCGTTATGACGAGCACGTGCTGGCCAAGGAAAAGGTCCGCCACGTCGGGGACCCGGTCGCGGCGGTCGCGGCGGTTGACGAGAAGACCGCGGAGCAGGCTGTTTCGCTCATTGAAGTCGAGTACGAAGAGTTCCCCGCGGTTTTCGACCCCCGGGAGGCAGTCGCCGAAGGTGCCCCGCAACTTCACGAACGCTACGAGCGCAACATCAACACCCACGTCGATCAGAGCTTCGGCGACGTCGAGAAGGCTTTTGCCGAGTCGCACCACGTTCGTGAGGAGACCTTCACCGGTAACAGCGTTTATCAATCCCCGCTCGAACCGCACGCTTCGATCGCCACCTGGGAGCACGACGGCACGCTCGTGCTGTACAGCTCCACCCAGGTGCCGCACTACGTGCAGTACATGCTGGCCCACGTGCTGCACATTCCTCTGGGCAGGATACGGGTGATGCGCCCGGCCGTCGGCGGCGGTTTCGGCGGCAAGGCCGCCACCACCCCCCTCGATCTCTGCGCAGCCATCCTGAGCCGGAAGACCGGACGGCCGGTCAAGATGGTCTACTCCCGCGAAGAGATGTTCCACTACGGTCGCGGGCGGCACAAGCAGCACATGAAGTTCAAGCTCGGCGTGGATCGCGACGGCAAGATCAAGGCGTTCAAGAGCGAGATTTACCTGGACGGCGGGGCCTACTCATCGTTCGGCGTGGCCACGGCCTACTATGCCGGCAGTATGATGCCCACGCTTTACCACATGCCCAATTACAAGTACGACGGGTATCGCATAATGACCAACAAACCGGCCTGCGGCGCCATGCGCGGGCACGGGGTGCCGCAACCGCGCTTCGCGTTCGAGTGTTTGTTGAGCATGGTGGCTGCCGATCTGGGTATCGACCCCATCGAGATCCGTCGCCGCAACGCCATGACGCCCAAAACCGTAACGGTCAACGACCTGGATATCGACAGTTGCGAGTTTCTCGCCACCCTCGAGGCGGTCTACGAAAAAAGCGGCTGGAAAGAAAAGTACGGCAGACTCCAGCAAGGCGAAGCAACGAGCCGCGGACTTCAGTCCGCGCGGTCGAGCGTGCGCAAGGGCATCGGCATCGGCTGCGGCGGCTTTGTTTCCGGCGCCGGCTATTGCATCTACCGTGGCCAGGTTCAACTCTCCCACGAAAAACCGCGCGAGCATTTTCAGAAGAGATCGGTTTTTCCACATGCCAATGCTATCGTGAAGATCAGCGAAGACGGGATGGCCGCGATTCTGTTGATCGGTGCCGCGGAAATCGGCCAGGGCAGCGACACGGTCTTGACACAGATGTGCGCCGAGTCCCTCGGCATCCCCGTTTCACGTATGCGCATCCGCAGCGAGGACAGCGACATATCGCCGCTGGACTTGGGGGCCTACTCTTCGCGCGTCACCCTGATGGCCGGCCACGCCGTCTCCCGCGCCGGCGAGGCCGTCGTGAATAAGCTGCGACCCTACGCCGCCAAAATGCTCGCCTGCGCCGAATCCGACGTCGTCGCCCAAAACGGCAAGATGTTCGCGGAGAAGGGGCAAGAGGCAGGAGGCAAGAGGCAAGAGGAGCACGAGGCAACAAGGCAACAAGGCAACAAGGCAACAAGTGAAGAATCCGCAATCCCCAATCGTCAATCGGTTCCCTGGGAAGAAGTCGCCCGCCGATACTTCAACGACAACGGCCCCCTCGTCGGCACCGGCTGCTACAAGCCGCCGGACGGCCTCGGCGGCGACTACAAAGGCGCCACCGTCGGCACCAGTCCGGCCTATTCCTTCGGCAGTTCCGTATGTGAACTGTCCGTGGACCTGGAGACGGGCAAGGTGAAGATTGACCGCTTCACCGACTACCACGACTGCGGCACACCGATCAACCCGCAGGCGGTCCATGGCCAGGTCGAAGGTGCCATCGTCATGGGCGCCGGCGAGACCATCATGGAAGACGTCCAGGTCGATGACAGAGGCCGGCTTCTGAACCCGGACCTGCACGGCTACCTGACAATGACCATCAAGGACGCCCCGGAGATCTTCAGCGGCATCGTGGACTCCTACGAACCCCGCGGTCCCTTCGGTGCCAAAGAGATCGGCGAAGGCAGCACGCTGCCCGTCCTCGGCGCCGTGGCCCACGCCATCGCCAACGCTACCGGTGTTTGGATCAAAGACCTCCCCATCACGCCGGAGAAGATTCTTACGGCAATCCGCGAGAAGCGAGTGCTGGACGAATCGATTCCGCCGTAGGGTGGGTTCGCTCCACCTTATGGGTGCCCTCCAGAGGTGAACACCCGGCGATGCGCTTGGGCAGGGCGTAAACCAGTGACCTTGATGAATTACATTTCCGACTTACCCCGGCGATTCGTAGGCCACCGCCGCCAGGACCGGGCCGGTGAATCCGTCGTGTTGCAGAGCGGCGAACGTGGCCTCTGGGTTCACGTCGCAGACGCGCACGCGGGAGATGCGGCCGGGGAAGGAAATCGCCGCGTCGTGAGGATTGACCACCGCGGCCTGAAACTCGGCCATGTCCAGATCGAGTGCCAGGTTCGCGGCACCTACCTCGTGAAACAGTCGATGCAGATCGTTCAGTTGTTCCACACTGGAGTCGCGGAGGTTGCGGATGGAACATCCGACGCCGACCGGCTCGGCCAACCTGGTCAGCCGTTTCAACCCGGCGACCAGGTACGCGAAGTTCGCGGCGCTCCGCGGCCCGGGGGTGAACGTGAAGTGGCCGGCGCGCAACGCCGCGGCCGTCTCCAACTGCGTACGAATGTCGTTGAACTGCCTGTCGAACGTCTCGTCATCCAGACAATCGAGAGCGGTCGCGTCGATGCCGACGAGTTGCACACCGGCGTTGCACAGGCAATCGCGGATCGGAGCAAGGTCCCAAGCACCGGAGGTCGTGCCGGCGTCCGCAGTGGAGCGTCCGCGCGGGCTCAAGCCCGCGGCTCTTTTGTTCTTCACATCACGCGGCGTGGACAGGACTCGGGCGATCTGCTCCCACGCCAACTGCACGTGTGACAGCCTGGCGTCGGTCGCGAACCGTAGCACGTCATCGAGCGGCGTGAGCGGGTCTTTGGCGTAAGCGACAGTCAACATCATGTTACTCCTTCCCGCCGGTAGCTTCTTCAAGCACACGCAGAACCATCGGTTTGTTAGCCCAACTGATCGGCGAATACGGCGCTTTCCCCACGCCCCCGCCCAGGGGCGAGCCGGTCATGTCGCGCTCCTTGGTCGCATTCGTGTCCGCTGGGATGACGAGCACACCTTGCGGATCAGCCAGGTACGCCTCCAGCGACGAATACCGCAGCA
>JAUWNF010000485.1 GCA_030612785.1 Phycisphaerales bacterium | reverse complement strand
GAGGCCTTGGGCGTCAATATCGATTGCTCACCCGCGGTGGTGGAGCGCTGCCTGGACGAAATCCGGATCGGCTTTTTGTTCGCCCGCAAGCTGCACCCGGCCATGAAGCACGCCGCACCGGTACGCCGGGCGCTGGGGGTGCGCACGGTCTTCAATCTGTTGGGGCCTTTGACCAATCCGGCCGGCGTCAAGCGCCAGGTACTCGGCGTGCCCCGGTCAGAGCTGACGGAGAAAATGACGGAGGTGCTCGCGCGTCTTGGGAGCGTTCACACCATGGTGGTCCACGGTATGGACGGGCTCTGTGATCTGACCATCACCGGCGAGACGCGGGTGACCGAACTGCGCGACGGTGAGATCAAGACCCGGCAGGTCGCGCCCGAGGACCTGAACCTCCGCCGCGCCGCCTTGGAGGATCTGATGGTAGACTCGCCGAAGCAGAGTGCCGAGGTGGTGCGCCGCATCCTGGGCGGCGACTCCGGCCCACCGCGTGACCATGCCCTGCTTAACGCCGCGGCGGCGCTGGTGGTGGCTGACGTGGCGAGCGACTTGGAGCACGGGCTGCGGCTGGCCGCTGAAGCGGTGGACGACGGCCGGGCCGGCCAGACTCTGCAACGCCTGATCGAGGTGACCAACACTTGATCCGCTATCGGTGCGACAAGTGCGGCTGCAGCATGACCGCCGACGACCCCCGGCGGTTCATCGTCAAAATGGAAATCTACGCCGCGGCGGCGCCCCTCGAGTTCCACGAGAGTGATCTGGTCAAGGATCACACCGAAGAGATCAACAGTCTGGTGGAGCAGTTGTCCAACGCCAACCCCGACGAGATCGAGGATCAGACCTACCGCGCGCTGCGCTTCGACCTCTGCCGCGAATGTCAGCGGAAACTTCTCAATAAGCCCTTGGGGTAAGCGGCTTTGGGGGTGGCATGCCTAAGCGGAGCGAAGCGGCCGGGTGGCATGGTCTGGGACCGCCCACCGTATCTTAACGATCCAGCCGAGGACGTTTCGCGGCGGTCCCTGGCCATGTCGAACGCCGTCAAGTTCTCCGGCCGGCGAGGCGCCGGCCCGCTACGAACCATGTCCACATGGTCAAGCTCCGTTTCATGTTCATGCTTCGCAAGCGTCTCCGCCTGCGGAGCGGGGTTGCTTTGCGACAGCCCATCGCCTGATACGCTTGACCATGCCACCCCCGACGATCACAATGCGGCACAACGTGAAAGGCCAAGGATTCTAGACGTCCGTACATGGATGGACCACCATGAAACTCGATACCATCATCACCGGCGGAACGTTGGTTACGGCTGCGGGCAAAACGCGCGCCGACCTTGGGATTCGCGGCGAGAGAATCGCCGCCGTCGGGCGTAACCTGGCAAGTGGGAACAGGGGAGCCGAGCGCATCATCGACGCCAAAGGCCGGTATGTCATCCCCGCCGGAGTGGACGTCCACGTGCACCTCGACCTGCCCTTTATGGGCTCAAAATCGGCGGATGACTATAACACCGGCACCAAGGCGGCGGCCCGCGGCGGCATCACCACGGTGATCGACTTTGCCATCCCCTACGGCAAGGAGACCATGAACCGCGCGGTGGACAACTGGTTCAAAAAGGCCGAGGGCATCGCCTGCGTGGACTACAGCTTCCACGGCACCATCACGGATTACCGACGGCACCTGCGGGAGATGCCCAGCCTGATCGAGCGCGGCATCCCCACCGCCAAGGAGTTCATGATTTACGCCAACATGGGCTGGCAGAGCGACGACGGCGCCATCTTCTCCACCTTGGAAGAGTTCAAGCGCTTAGGGGCCATGCTAATGGTTCACGCCGAGTCGTGCGGCGTGCTGGACCTGTTGATGGCCCGCTACGACAACCCCAAGGACAAAAGGAAGTACGGTGTGCGGCTACACAACATGACCCGCCCGCACTTCATCGAGGCTGAAGCCATCCAGCGGGCCATCACCTGGTGCGAGGTCACCGGCGGCAAACTCTTTATCGTGCACATGTCCACCGAATGCGGGGCCGACTTGGTCAAAGAGGCCCAGGAGCGCGGTGTAAAGGTGCTCGCCGAGACTTGCCCACAGTATCTGGTGCTCGACGATGCGGTGTTCGATCGCAAGGACGGACACCTCTTCGCCAGCCAGCCGCAGATTAAGACCAAGGCCGACCAGCGGCGGTTGTGGAGGGGCCTGCGCGAAAACACCGTATCCAACGTTTCCACCGATACTTGTACCTGCACGCTCAAGCATAAGTCCATCTGGAAGGGCGACTACTGCAAGATTCCCATGGGCCTGCCCGGACTGGAGACCATGATGCCCCTCGTCTACACGCACGGGGTGCTCAAGCGGCAGCTCACGCCGGAGCAGTTCGTGCAAAAGTGCTGCACCGACCCGGCCAAGGTCATGGGCCTGTATCCCACCAAGGGCAGCCTGGATGTGGGCACCGACGCGGACATCGCCATCATCCACCCGACCAAGAAGACCAAGGTCGATTGGCGCAAGATGGAGACCAACGCCGACTGGAGCCCCTACCAGGGCTGGGCATTGGCCGGGTTCGCCGAGACCACCTTGTGCCGTGGGACGGTCATCGTAGAGGACTACAAGTTCACCGGCCAAAACGGCTACGGCCAATTCGTCCCGCGAAAGAACCCGGGTAATCTCTAGGGCGGGTTGAATCCCGGCGCGACGGGTTTGCCTCACAGGGGAGAAGCTCTTGGACACGGTTACGAGTCTTACGTTCCTGGAAGGATTACGCGACCCCGGGTGAAACTATGAAGCAGGAGGTCGAGCCGGTTCACGGGGCCTTGAACTCGTGGTAAACCTTCGGTTCGTTTTGAGATCCGTCTGTTTCCACACAAGGAGCCAACCATGGACTATGTCGGCATCGACCTCCATAAGAAGACTATCAGCATTTGTATCGTGGACCAAGAGCGCAAGATCCTAGATCGCAAGAGATTCTACTGCAATGATCCGGGGCGTATCGTGGCGTTCTTCAAGGAACTCGGCAGCTTCCAGGCGGTGGTCGAGGCCACCGTCAGCTATGAGTGGCTGGTGAGCCTGATCGAACCGCTCGCCGATCGCAAGGACCTATTCAGCGAGGCCGGCGTGGGCCCCGTAACCATCGACGTGGTGCTCAGTGAACTGGGCGACATTCATCTCGCTTCAGGAAACACCAGCGACGGTGCTTCAGCACCGGCTCATAGCCCTCCCGCACCAACCGCTTGGCCTCCTCCGCGCGAATCACATTCAGAGGCGCGTTCAGCTTGGCCACGATGTGATAGCGGTCCAGAATGTGGATCGCCTGCGAAGCCTTCTTGGCAATCACCCTCAGATACGGCTGCCACAGGTCACTGCAGACCAACCGCAAGGCTGCGGCTCGCTTACGTCCCAACATCTTGAAGAACCGGGCTTTTTCATAGACAAAGCCCTTGACTTTGTGAACGCGATTGAGCACGGTCTTGATCAGCA
>JAUWNF010000141.1 GCA_030612785.1 Phycisphaerales bacterium | reverse complement strand
GTCCGCGCCCTCCGTAGGTGTCCACGATGATTTTCCGTCCCGTAAGGCCGCTGTCCCCGTGCGGCCCGCCGATGACGAACCGCCCGGTGGGGTTGATATGGTAGGTGATCTTCGACGAGTACAGATCGGGGCACTCCCGCTCGATGACCGGCTTAATCACTTCGCGGACGATGGTGTCGGTCGCCTCAGAGGTCATCCTGCCGGTCGCGCCGATGACCTCTTCAGTATGCTGCGTGGAAACCACGACTGTGTCGATACCGACCGGCCGCCCTCCCGCGTAGCGCACGCTGACCTGCGTCTTCGAATCAGGGCGAAGCCAGGTGATTAGCTGCTTCTGGCGGACTTCCGCCAGCCGCTCGACGATCCGGTGGGCCAAGTGGATGGGCAGCGGCATCAGGGTTCTGGGCTCGTCGCAGGCGAACCCGAACATCAGCCCCTGATCGCCGGCGCCCTGCTCGGCGTGCAAACCCACTCCTTTCGTGACCCCCTGGCTTATGTCGGCGGATTGGGCGTGGACCGCCCGCAGCACCGCGCAACTGTCGGCATCAAAGCCAACGTCCATCCCAGTGTAGCCGATCCGTCGGATCGCCTTCCGGGCGGTCTCTTCCATGCGTCCGAGGGCCATTCCCGCGGCCTCATTGTGGACCGTCACCTCGCCCGCGATGACCACCAGACCGGTGGTAACCAGGGTTTCCACTGCGCAACGCGCGTCGGGATCGTGCTCGATAAGGCTGTCGAGCACCGCGTCGGAAACCTGATCGGCGACCTTGTCCGGGTGGCCCATCGAAACGGATTCAGAGGTGAAAAGAAAATCGCGGTTTTGTGGCACGCCGTTCTCCTTGTTGGTTAGGTCAACTTGAAGGCCATGACCGGTCGCCCGACCTTGGTTATCGGCAATGCTATGTATCATACTGAGAGGAGGGGGCGATTGACAAGTGGGAGATGCGTGTCGGTCCGATACGCTCCCCCAGGCGATGCGCGCCACTTTTGATTTGCCCGCAGTCAAAATGTTTCTTACGTTTTGCTTACGCCGTATCACGATTGAGGGGATTGGGGAATATGCGGCAGCGGGAGGGAAATCGCATGGATGCTCTCAAGAAGCACGCGGTGCAGTTTCTTCGAAGCGAGGATGGACCGACGGCGATCGAATACGCGGTGATGCTCGCCATGATCATCCTCGCTGCTTTCGGTTCGATCGCGGCCTTGGGGCCGACCGTGGCTGCCCGCTTCGTTATTCCGATTCCAGGATGGTAGCCGCACCGGCATAACCGCCGAGCTTGCCCTTCGGGGAAACCATCGCCCGTAGTTATCGACCCCTTGGGGGAATAGTCTAGCCCGCTCACGCGCCGGATCGCCGACCGTTACGGGGTTATTGGGGTGCACGAACCGATGTCGCCCGGCGGTCTTTCCGATGGAGAGGTAGGACTCTCCCGGGAGGAGTTTGCGCCGTGGTTCCCGGCGAACCGGGACGGACCACACTTGTCGGTTATCGAGTGACGCTGAGGAAGCCCCCGTGAGCACCGCACCGCGGATTCTGGTAGCCGATAACAAACCGGATGAGGTACGGGCACTTATCCGCGCGCTGAAGGTGGCCGGGTACGAGGTACTCGAGGCCAACGACTGTCAAGCAGCGATGCGGGCAGCTACCGAACGGCAGCCGGACCTCATTCTCGTCGCGGACAATCTGTGCGCGGCTGACGGTCTTGAGGTGTACATAACCCTCCAGTCACAGCAAACCACCGCTACGATTCCCGTCATGCTGATGACCGAACACGTCGAGCCCGAGGGGACGGTCGAAGCCGACACCTCGGAGGGATGCGACTCCGTCTCCTACGTTTCCAAACCCTTAAGGTCCGAAGATGTCCTCGCCCGTGTCGCGCTGCACCTCCGCCTCCGGAAAGCCGAGCGGCAACTGGCCGGCGAACAGCGACAAGCGGAGAAACTGGCGCAGCAACTCATCGAAGCCAAGGCGCAAGCTGCCCGACTAAACCGCAGTGACCCCCTCACTCGCCTGCTCAGTTGGCGGGCCTGGCAGGAAGCCGCCGCGAGAGAGCATGACCGAGCGAAACGGTATGACCACGTTTACAGCATCCTGATGATCGATCTGGACCATTTCAAACCCTTCAACGAGGCTCAGGGACATCAAGCAGGTGATGCTTGCCTGGGTCAGGTCGCTGAATGTGTTGTGCGTTCCTGCCGCACCACCGATCTCGTGGGCCGCTACGGCGGAGGAGAAGTCCTCGTTCTTGCCCCCGAGACGACCGTCGACGCCGCGTCCGCGCTAGGCGAGCGTGTCCGCAAAGCGATACGCAACCTGGGGATTCCTCATCCCGAAAGCGATCTCGCCGAGCAGGTGACCGCGAGTATCGGCATCGCCGGCCGGGAACTGGGTTCCTGGGAGGATACGTTCAAACGCGCCGGCGAGGCGCTGCTGATCGCCAAGCAGGCCGGCCGCGACAGGATCTACGCCGACCATTACACACGGTTCGCCGATGATGAAGGTACTACGACCAGTGATTCGCCGTTTGCATCGCTCGAACCGTCTTCCAGGATGCGGGGGTATGCTGCCACCATTCTCGTCGTAGACGACGATCCGGATGAGCGCGCCCTGTGTAAGCGTTGCCTCGAGCATGCCGGATACCAGGTGAACGAAGCCGAGGACGGAGAGACCGCCCTCGCCACGACCAGCCGAGACCTCCCGGATGTGATCATCATGGATGTCGTGATGCCTCGCATGGACGGTTTGGAGTGTACGCGGCGACTCAAAGCCGAGGCGGCCACGCGCGATATCCCCATTATCATGGTCAGTGCGCGGAGCAAAGTCAGCGACGTACTGGCCGGACTCGAGGCCGGTGCTGACGAATACCTGAGCAAACCCATCAAGACAACCGAACTCACCCTTCGCGTTCAATCGATGGTCCGCCTCCGCCGCGAGCACCTGGATCTGCTTCGCAGCAACGAGACGCGTGGCGAGCAGGCTCGGGTGCTCAGCGTGCTGTTTGACTTCTGCCGAGCTCTCGCTGCCGCTTCGACTCTCGACGAGGTTCTTACGAACACCATAGCGGCGACCGCCGACGTGTGCGCCAGCCGGCGCGTTTCCATCATGTTGCCGGACAGCAACCGTGGGATTCTCACCATTGCCAAGTCCAAAGGTATCGACGACGAGTTGGCCGCCGCCATCCAAGTCCCGATCGGCGAAGCCATTGCGGGGCGCGTGTTCCAATCCAGCCGAGCGGTAGTGGTCAACAGCGTAGAGGACCGCCACTTCGAGGGCACCACTTACGACGCACAGCTCTTCGCCAGTGTACCGTTGGTGTCGGCTCCATTGGGCGCCTCCAGTCAGGTCGTCGG
Source organism: Phycisphaerales bacterium (assembly GCA_030612785.1). Taxonomy (GTDB): domain Bacteria; phylum Planctomycetota; class Phycisphaerae; order UBA1845; family UBA1845; genus JAAEQG01. The sequence goes on along the minus strand of JAUWNF010000141.1, from coordinate 4,470 downwards.
AGTGCTCAACGTGACTGAGCGCTTCGACGGTCGCCCGTTTAAGGCCCAGGAGCTGAAGTACATCGACCTGATCGCCAACGTTGCCGGGTCGGCCATCCACGGCCTGCTCAGCCGAGACTCGCGCGATCAGGCCCGCGATTCGATCGTCGTGGCGCTGGCCAAACTGGCGGAGCATCGCGATAACGATACCGGCAGACACGTGGACCGCGTTACCCAGTACTGCTTGATCCTTGCACAGGAACTTCGTAAGAGAGCCGAATTCACCGACCAGATTGACGACACGTTCATACACGATCTGGAACGTGCCGCCCCGCTCCACGACATTGGCAAGGTTGCCGTCCCCGACCACATCCTGCTCAAGCCCGGGCGTCTGAGCCCGCAGGAGATGGACATTATGAGGCCGCACACGGTCATCGGGGCCGAAACCATCCGCTCCGTCACCGAACGCGCTCCGGGGGTCAGTTTCCTGGACATGGCCGAGCGGATCGCCCACTTTCATCACGAATGGTGGAACGGCGCCGGGTATCCTCAAGGTCTGTCCGGTGAGGCCATCCCACTTTGCGCCCGCATCGCGGCGCTGGCTGACGTGTACGACGCACTGACCACCAAACGTGTGTACAAAGACGCGTTCAGCCACGACCGGTCGGCAGCTATCATCATCGAATCGTCCGGCACCCAATTCGACCCCGAGGTGGTCGAGGCATTCCAACAGCAGGAACACGAGTTCGCCAGGCTCGCCGCCGAACTGGCCGACACGCCCGAGAAGACCCCAGAGGTCAGCGCCAGACTCGAACCAGTTGCCGCAACAACCGCCGTTGCGGAGGTTCCGAAGCAATAATGAGGCGGTGCTACGCCGATACCTGACGCAGAGCACCCGGCGTTCGCCAAGATGTTGCTGACAGCGGGTTGTCGAATCTTCCATCAACTACCGTGCGTGACACTTTGTCGAATTGCAGCGTAGGCGCCTTTGGTTCCCGACTCTCATTTCAGCCGGACTTTACGGGTTGCCCGCTCCCCTTGCGAGAAGTAGGGGAAACGAGGAGAAAAGGGGCCAGTTTGTTCCGCCACCAGTCGTTTCTCCAATCCATTACCTTGATCAGCAACACTCTGAGCTGTGGTGTTGACGGTTGACCTGCGGGCGGCGCGCTAGTATGGTGCCGCGTTTTAGCGAATTGCCCTGGTAGACGATTCGTCGGGCAAAGGGAGAGTCAGGGTATGGCACACGATGTTCTCCCTTCGTAGATGATGTTGTGCGTGCTGGAGAGTGGATGGTCTGAGCACGCACCCAGGAGTTCCGACGTGTGTGGGGCCAAGAGGTTCTTCGCATGGCCCATCAGGTGGATACCGAACGCATCGCAAAAGCGGTCCGCGAGATTCTCATCGCCGTCGGCGAGGATCCTGACCGGGAGGGCTTGCGCGAGACGCCCCAGCGCATGGCGCGGATGTACGGCGAACTCTTCGCGGGCTTGGGCCTGGACCCCGCGCGGCATCTCGTCACCGGGTTCACGGAGACCTACGATGAGATGATCATCCTACGCGACATCCCCTTCAATTCGATGTGCGAGCACCATCTGATGCCCTTTGAAGGCAAGGCTCACGTGGCCTATCTGCCTGCGGGCAAGATCGTCGGCATCTCGAAACTTGCCCGGGTGGTGGATGAATACGCCCATCGTCCACAGGTACAGGAACGTCTCACCTCTGACGTCGCTGACGTACTGATGAACACCATCGAACCCAAGGGCGTTGCGGTGGTGGTGGAGGCCATCCACACCTGCTTGACCTGCCGGGGCATCAAGAAGGCAGGGAGCGTCATGGTGACCTCGGCGGTCCGCGGACGCTGCCGTAGCGACGCCCGGACGCGCAGTGAAGTGATGGCCCTGCTGCATCCGTAGCTTTGGCTCAGAGTCCGGAATTCGAAGTACAGAGTCCCGATTCCCGTCCTGTTTCTGAACCTTGCGCTTTGGACTATTGACTACTGTAGGTACCGCCGCTAAGTGTTGCGACGGCGTTCTTGAGGGAGTGTCCGGACACCTGGTGGGTCCCGCGGCCTTCAAAGCCGTTGACGGGTCGTTCACGCGGCTCGTGGTGGGTTCGATTCCCATCCACTCCCGTGATGCCCGTGCGCTCCGGTTCGCGTGCTATCACTTGTCGCCGCGGAACTTACCGAAGCAACGCGGTCACGTTTTGCGGGTGAGGTCGAGGAATGTGGCGGGGGATTCGGGGTGCCCGGTCTTGGCTGAAAGATAGGCGGCCTGCATCAGCGCCATGGTGGGCAAATGCTCGCGCGCCGAGGGCGAAATACTCTTCGTCCCCTCCAGCATCGCGGTCACAAATGCGTTGACCGCCAGGCTATAGCGGTTACGCGAACGCACCCGGACCTCGGCGATGCGTTCTCCTGCGGAGTTGGTAACCCGTACGGACTTTGGAAGAACCCGGGCCGTGGCTGCCGTGCCACGAAGAGTCACTTTCCATTTCAGCGCGGCGGCGGCCCGGCAACTGGTGATGGTGGCGAAACGGTCTTGCGAATACTTGCAGATGACCGACATGGCATCTTCCGTATCGTACGGTCGCGGCTCGGCCGGTCCGGGGAGCCAACCCGCCGCCGCATAAACCTGCTCCGGCAATCCGCAAAGCGTGAGGACCAGATCGATCTGCTCGTAGGTGTCGTGCAACAGCGTGCCCCCGCCGGCCCGCTGCGCGTCACCGAGCCAACCCTCCCGCCCGAGACGGGCGGCGACCACGTCAACATCGATGGCATACACCCGGCCTAATGCCTCACGGACATCGCGTAGCCGATCAAAGGCGCGTTCCGTTTGCCAGGGCCGGGCAATGACATACGGGCATCCAAGACCATCAAACAGGTGGGCCAACTCCGCCGCGGCCTCGAAGTCGAGCGCCCACGGCGCGAGCTGGAAGACCCCGACGCCGCGCTGGGCCGGTGTACGCAGATACTCGCCAGCCTGGTAAGGCGGCAGCGCCACGAAGACCACTTCCAGAGGCGCTTCCACCAACAACGAACGGCAATCCTCGAACGCCTGGGCACCGAACTTCTCCGCCGTCGGGCGTAACGCCGGGTGCTCCGGATCGCCCACGGCGACCAACTCGACGGTCGGGTTGGCCACGACCGCGTCGAGTAAGGCCTGTCCCTCGCCAGCCAGCCCCAGTAATCCGCAACGCAATCGTTTCACCGGTGGACTCGCTCCTCGGAAGCCGGACAGCCGGTACCCAATGGGCCCCAGAGTCAGCGGCAACGTATTCGGCCCGTATCTTCCTGCGCCGCCGCCCGCCGATCAAGGTTGGAAGTTGGAGCGCCATTGCGGTATCGTTATTGGGTGGAAATCCACGGGCGCAGGTGCGGAGTCTGGGCGGATGGATCAACTCAAAGGTTTGAGAGCGTTGGTTTGCGGGAGTACCCAAGGCATCGGACGGGCTTGCGCCTACGAGTTGGCGCGCGCCGGCGCCGCGGTTACCCTCGTGGCACGTGATGAACAAGCCTTGCAGCGCGTGCGGTCGGAACTGCCCGCCGATACGGGGCAGACGCACGGGCACGTGTGTGCGGATTTCATGAGCCCGGATGCGGTGCGTGCCAAGGTAGCCACCCACGTCGAGTCTTGCGGACCGGTGCACATCCTGGTGAACAACACCGGCGGTCCGCCTCCCGGACCTATCCTCGAGGCGAAGCCCGAGGCGTTTCAAACGGCGTTCTCGATGCACCTGGTCTGCAACCAACTTCTGGCCCAAGCGGTGGTGCCGGGGATGAAGGAGGCCGGCTACGGGCGGATCATCAACATCATTTCCATGTCCGTGAAAGAGCCGATCCCGGGGCTGGGCGTGTCCAACACGACGCGCTGGGCGGTGGCGAGTTGGGCGAAGACGTTGGCCGGTGAATTGGGGCCTTTCAGCATCACCGTTAACAACGTACTTCCCGGCTGCACCGACACCGAACGGCTGCGGTCGTTGTTCGCGGCGCGGGCCCAGGAAGCCGGTGTCAGCGTGGAGGAAATCGCAGAAGTGGTTAAGGCCGAAATCCCCGCGCGCAGATTCGCCCGCCCGGACGAAATCGCCGCGGCGGTGAGCTTCCTGGCCTCCCCGGCCGCCGGCTTCATTAACGGAATCAATTTGCCGGTCGACGGTGGTGCAACGGGGTCCCTGTGAGGTTTGTGTGTGGAGGCGCCTGGGCCAAGCCCCGTCGGGGCATCACGAGAGTAGCCCGGCAGTTCAGAGGCTGTCGGTTTAATCTGTAGCGTCGCCCCTTGTGGGCGGCGCACCTGCGTTTTTCGCCACCCACAAGGGGTGACGCTACATCTGAGACCGTCACGAATGACTAAACTGAAGTTCCCCCGATTGGCCAGCCGTTATTGCGTGCAAAATCGCTGTTCTGAGGGTGCGAGCGGGTGCTGCGGAGGGGTTTCGCTGCTCAACACGTAGTCATGGATAATGTGTAAAGAATTCCATAGTGCACTATTGACA
>JAUWNF010000210.1 GCA_030612785.1 Phycisphaerales bacterium | reverse complement strand
CCGGTCCTTCAAGCTCCTTCTCCGCAATCTTGTCCAGGCGCGCCCAGTTCCGGCGAACCGAGTAGGTCCGATAGAAGTGATAGTAGGTGCCATCGGGGCGCTGCTCTATCGTGAGCCGCGTGGGGAACTGCAAATACAAGTCGGCGTCGGGGTCGCCGGGGTCGGCGTAGTGGCAAGGCAGCGCAGCCCCGGGCGAGAACACCTTCTTGGCCGTGAATTCGTGCTTCTCGTCGCCGTCCTCCGCGCTTTCCACGTCCCGCTTCACTTTCCCGCCGGCATCTGCCGAGGGGATCGCGTCGCCCTCTTCAAGCTCTTCGAGTGAGTCCGCCGCGTACCCCCGGCGCATGGTGACGCCACCATCGGGCGCGACCTTGATGGTTTCCTCCCGTTTCATACACCCGAACAGGCTGACGGCAAACACGGCGGACAATGCCAGACAAAGCGTGATGCGTTTTAGTAGCGGCTTCATGTCGGTATCTCCCAAGTTGTAAGAACCTCGTATCCACTATACAGGACGGGACCGCCTGTAGTCTGGATGCCGCAAAAGCCTGTAAGAAGTTGTTTCCCGCGCTTTCGAGCACCCGAATGGAAACATCAGCGTTGCATAACCGGTCCATTTGACGGTACAGTCCGTCCGAGTTGGCACCAGAGCAGGCAGACGTACCTGAGGAGGTCTATCAAATGCGCAGTCGTATCGTCCTACTGTTAACCGGTTTCACATTGTGGGCCGGCCCCGCTTGTGCTCAGTCCCCCCCGTCCTGGACCCAGTTGCCGGTGTCCACCTGTCGGGTGGATGAGTTTCTGGCCGCCAGCCCGGAGCACGACGGCCGGGGCGTGGTGATCGCCGTGATGGACACCGGGGTGGACCCATCGATCCCCGGCCTGACCCATACGCCCGATGGGGAAGTCAAGGTCATCGACGTTCAGGACTGCACCGGGCAGGGAGACCTTGAACTGCACCGCGTGCGGCTCGACCCGGAGAAAGGCACGCTGGTGGATTACGACGAGGACGGCGCGCCGATCCACTACACTCTGCCGGCGCTTCCCGCGGGCGGCGGCGAAGAGCGGCGCTACTGGTTCGGGGTCTTCGACGAGAAGCGCTTCGTCAACTCCGAGGTCCCCGACCTCAACGACAACGGCGCGACCGACGATGAGTTTCCCGTCTGCGTAACGGCGCTGGCGGGCGACGGCGACGATCAGGCGGTCTGTTTCGTGGATACCAACATGGATCGCAGCTTCGCCGACGAGAAGCCGCTGCGCAACTACAAGCTGAACTACGACACTTTCAACCTGTTTCGGACAAAGCCCGAGAAGCAGATCATTCCCGTGACCTTCGCGGTCAACATCTTTCTACGACAGAGCAAGGTGGTGGTGCACTACGACGACGGGGCCCACGGGACCCACGTGGCCGGCATCGCCGCCGGGTATCGCATCAACAACCAGGAGGGCTTCAACGGAGTGGCCCCCGGGGCGAAGCTGATGAGCCTGAAGATCGGCAAGAACAGCGTTGGCGGGATCAGTTCCACCGAAGCCATGAAGCGAGCCCTGGAGTACGCCGACCGCTACGCCCGCGAGCACGACGTGCCGGTGGTCTGTAATCTGTCCTACGGCGTGGAATCGGTTCTCGAAGGCCGGTCCGACATCGACGAGTTCATCGACGAGACCCTCCGCAAGAACCCATACCTGGTATTCTGTACGTCGGCGGGCAACGAGGGCCCGGGTCTTTCGAGCGTGGGCACGCCCTCGGCGGCGACCGAGGCGATCTCCGTCGCCGCTCTGCTGGCGCCCGACTCCGCCCGCGACGTTATGGGTATCGACATCGAGTGCCCGCTGCTCACGGCGTTCAGTGCGCGCGGCGGCGAGTTGGACAAGCCCGACCTCGCCGCCCCGGGCTGGTGCACCTCCACCGTGCCGCGCTGGGTCACCCAAGGAGACTTCTGGGCGGGCACCAGCATGGCCAGCCCCTACGCCGCCGGGCTTTGCGCGGTGCTGATCAGCGATGCCCGGGCCCGGCATCCGGGGGCCAAGGTCCGCGCCTGGGAGGTGCGGCGGGCCCTGTGCCTGACCGCGAATCCGGTGGTGGACGCCACCGAGTTGGACATGGGCTACGGCATGCCCGACCTGCCCGCCGCCGCGGAATTGCTGGACAAGCTGGTTGCCCAAGCGGAGGACGACCCGGTGATCGGCTATGAGATCGCCACCGCATGTCCACACGCGCCCGAGGGGCGCAGCCGGGCGGCCTACTGGCGCAGCAACTACTTCCCCACGGACCGGCCGCAGGTCTTTACCATCACGCCGGTTTTCGCGCCCGGGGTGGACGCCTCGGCACGGACCTCGTTCACCCGGCAGTTCGAGCTACGCTCGACGGTGCCGTGGTGCCGGCTCACCCAGCAGCAGGTTTATCTGCGCAGCGAACAGAGCGCCCGGGTATTCGTCGAGTACCTCGCCGAGCAACTGACCGAGCCGGGACTCCACGTCGGGGCGGTGGAGGCCTTAGCGGACGGGCGCGTCGCCTTCCGCCTGCTCAACAGCATTATCGTGCCCTATCGCTTCACCGCGAAGGAGGACTTCGCCCGCGCGTTCAAGGACCAGGTCATCAAGGGCTGGAACCCGCAGCGCTATTTCCTCCTCGTCCCACCCGGGGCCAGTGCCATGAAGCTGACACTGTCCGTCCCCGAGGGGAGGGAGTCCAAGGCGAGGATCACATCCATCTACGACCCGACAGGGAAGGAGCTGCGCGACCGGGGGGCGCGGCTGGACACCGAAGCCGCCCGCCGCGAAGTCGTGCGTACCTTTACCGACGAACTGATCCCCGGCGTTTGGGAGGTTCCCGTCGTCTCGAATCGCCCGGACCGGGATTGGCCTTACGAACTGTCCGTGCGCTTCTTCGGCCTGCACGCCGACCACAGAGAGATCAATTCCTGGTCCGACGGCACGGGGGAGTTGACCGTGACCAACCTGTTTGAGCGGCCGCTGCCAACCGTCGCCGACGGGCGACTCGAAGGGTTCGGCATGCACAAGGAGGACACCTTTGAAGGCCTTAAAGATGAACTGACCTACACGGTCACGTTGGACGAACGGTTCGCGGCCCTGCGCCTCGATTTGGAGATGACGCCCGAGGCCTTCGCCACGACCACCGACGTCGGTGTCGCGGTGGAGAACAGCAGCGGCAAAGCCATTTACTCCGGCGCGTTCAGTAACCGGACCTTAACCGCCCGGGTGACCCACCCGAACCCGGGCGAGGACGCTACGTTGAAAGTGGTCATCCGCGGCGGCTTCGCCGTGGAGGACGATCAGCGGAAGACGCCGATCACGGTCAAGCTCGACCGGCTGCTGACGGAGCCGGTGCCAATCGAGGTCACTCGCGGCGATTCGTCCAACGTGCTGTTCGTCCCCGGCGTGCCCATCAAGCTGGAGTACGAACTGGCGGACAAGCTGCCGGAGGCCCCCGACGAAACCGGGCCGGTGGGCTACCTGCGCTTCCGCGAGCGCCACAGCAACGACATGGCTCTGCGGGTGCCGATCAACATTGCGGAGTGACCACGACTTTGCCCACCCGCCCCTGTAGCGGCCGGCGTCGCGCCGGCCGAGGGATTGACGGCGCCGGGTACCCCATGGCTTTAGAGGCTGTCGATTCAGTCTGTAGCGTCGCCCCTTTCTGTAGCGTCGCCCCTTGTGGGCGGCGCACCTGCGTTTTTCGCCACCCACAAGGGGTGACGCTACATTTGAGACCGTTACGAATGACTAAACCGACAGCCGACCAGGGGCTGACGCCCCTGGCTACCCAATGCCGCCCTTACAGGGCTACCGGGAAAGCCGCCGAAAGTATCGCGCACACCATTCGACGTGGCCATTGACGCAGCGCGCGAGAAACCGCAATAATGACTCCGACTCTGTGAACGCATCCGGGCTGGGTGGCATAGCCAAGCGCAGCGCCGCCATGTGAAGGTCGTCCGGGTGGCCCACCTCTTCAGAGGTGGAGGGACGCGAATGATCCACCGATTCGCGTCCCCCACGGCTAAAGCCATGGAGTGCCCAGGCGGTTCCCTGTTCGGTTGGCTAAGTTGCGGTGTGTGGGTCGGTGGATTATCTTGCCGGCATTCGTTCGGGAGAAACGCATCATGGCTGATGAGGGAACACCATTGATCACTCGCAATTTCGTGAAGCATCTGCTCAAGGGCAGCGTCAAGTCTCTTCCCGTTCTCGGCGGTGTTCTCGAAGAGACGATCTTCGGCACCTTGGAAGGAGAGGCGGCTGCCGAGGAGGCCGAGAAACTGCGCGGCGCGCTGGCAGACATTCAACAGTCCCTCGAAGTCCAGTCCTTGGCGCTTTCGCAGGTCGTGCTTCAACTGGAGTCGCAGACGGAGTTCCGCGAGGAGTTCCGAAGCGTGCTACATGAACTCGCCCAGGCCTCGCCGGGAGCCGACGGCGCAACCGTCTCGAGAGAACTGGAACGATCCGTCACGTTGTTCCTCGAGCGCCACGGCGAAACGCCGGACCGGGATGCCGCAGATGCGGCTGACCTCGATGGCATGATGGTTCGGCTTGCAGACACGGTTGGGAAGAACGTAGTCGTGAGGGCTGCGCCGCAGGACGCCCAACCCGAGGAAATCTCTCGTGCCACTCTGATCAAAGGGCTGAGCGGGCTTCTTCCCGACGACCTTGACGCGATCATTGGCTCCATCGCAAGTGCTGATCAGTACGTAGCGCCAGGAGCGGGGACGAAAAGGCGCGCAATTGACCTCGTGCGCTGGGCGGAGAGTCCCGGCGGGCCGGGGCTGGGGACGGTGTGCCGCACCGCGCTGGAGCTTGACAGCCCTTTTGGGAGTCCCCGCGGCGGGTGATACCCGACGCGGGGCACGACACACCGACATCACCCCAGGTTTACTTCTCCGAAGCGTGGCCGAGGATGGATCCGGCCTTGTACGGGCGCGGCAGCCACGTCACCCAACTCGATAAGGCCTGGGAGAATCCCGAGACCCACATTATCAGCTTCGTGGCCTGGGGCGGGGTGGGCAAGACCGCCCTGGTGGACTGGTGGGTGAACCACCACATGCAGCCGCAGGGCTGGCGCGGGGCCGAGCGCGTCTTCGCGTGGTCGTTCTACAGCCAGGGGGCGTCCGCGGACCGCCAGGCGTCGGCCGATACCTTCATCGCTCAGGCCCTGCGCTGGTTCGGCGATCCGGAGCTGGCTGACAGCGCCCGCCCGGCTTATGAGAAAGGCGAGCGGCTGGCCCAGCTCGTCTGCCGGCGGCGAACGCTGTTGCTGCTCGACGGCGTGGAACCGTTGCAGGAACCGCCGCCCTCGCCGACCGCGGGCCGAGTCCGGGACTCGGCGTTGCAGGCCCTGCTGCGCGCGCTGGCCCGCGGCAATCGCGGGCTGTGCGTGGTCACCACCCGTTTGCAAGTTGACGACCTCAAGGCTTTCGAGGACACGACGGTGCAGGCGGTCGATCTCGATCACCTCCCGCACGATGCCGGCGCCGAATACCTGCGCCATCTGGGCGTCAACGGAGCGCAAAAGGAACTTGAACAGGCCTCACGCGAGTTCGGCGGGCACGCCCTGGCCCTGACGCTACTGGGGCGCTACCTGGCGGTGGTCGAAGACGGGGACGTCCGCCGGCGCGACAAGATTCCGCGCCTGACCGCCGAGGAGAAACACGGCGGGCATGCCCGGCGAGTGATTGAGCGCTACGAGCAATGGTTTAAGGGCAAGCCCGAGTTGGACATTCTGCGCATCCTGGGCCTGTTCGACCGTCCCGCCGAAGCAGGGGCGATCGAGGCCGTTCGCGCTGGTCCGCCCATCAAGGGCTTGACCGATCGGTTGAGTGGTCTGAGCGACGCGCAATGGAAGTACGCGCTTCAGCACTTGCGCGACGTGCGCGTGCTCGCCGGCGAGCACGGCGAATCCGGCGCCCCCAACGACCGTGGGCGAATCGGCGCTACCCCTCAGAGCCCCGAGCGCAAGCGAGGGGTCAGACAACCCGTCGCTTGCGCTCCGGGCTCGGTTAAAGGACGCGACACTGCGGACACTGATTTGGATTGCCACCCGTTGGGCCGGGAGCATTTCGCCGCCCGCTTGCAGGCTGATAACCTTGCCGCTGGGCGCGAAGGTCACAACCGGCTGTACGAGTACTTTCAATCGCTGCCCGAGAAGGACCTCCCCGACACGCTGGAGGAGATCCGGCCCTGGTTCCCGGCCGTGGCCCACGGCGGCCACGCGGGACGACACCAGGAGGCGTGGCGCGAGGTCCATTGGCGGCGGATACACCGAGGAAATAAGTTCTACGCGATTAGGAAGCTGGGC
>JAUWNF010000430.1 GCA_030612785.1 Phycisphaerales bacterium | reverse complement strand
GCAGCGCTCGGCGGTCCCGGCATCGTAGATCACCGAGTCGGTGAACCCGAAGATGCGCAGGTCGATGCCTCGATATCCCTTGGCCGCTTCAGCCAGCATGGTAGCGAACAGCTTGGCCTTGGTGATGTTATCATGGAACTCCATGGAACTGGAGCAGTCGACCAGCACCGCCAGAAACAGGTCGGTTTGGATTACCTTCCTTCGGGCGATGAGTATCCGGGGATCACCATGGAGTACAAGGGCGCGTGTACGTGTCCGATCGAAGCGCTTGCCGCTGGAGCGGAAACGCTGCGGCTCGAGCTTGACCCCGAGCCTCTCGAGGAACCGGCGCATTTGGTGTGCGTGGCGCATGACTTTCGCGGCGTAGGCGGCATGCTCCTCGGGTTCGAAGGGGACCGGGACGACAGTCGAGATGGTCGGGAAGCTCTCATCCGGGCTCACGTTCACCAGGAGTGTGCGGACACCGTCGCTGTCGGATTCGTCCGGGCGCGCTTTGCGTGGATTGAGGACACGCTGGATCTCTTCCTGGAGTTCCTCGTCGGTGATGCCCTCGCCGTGGACCAGGAGATCACCGGCGTTCGTCCCGGAGACGTTGCTCTGCCCCAGACTCTCGAGAAGATCAACCTGCCAACCGAAGATGTCCCGCAAGCGCTTGGCCACCCCCAGAAGATCGGCCATTGCCGCATTGCGGAAGCCGCCCTTGAACAGCTTGAGCGCTTCGGCTACCTGGGGATCGTTGTGCCGGTTACCCAGTCCCATGCGCAGAGCGCGGACGAAGCGGGCAAAGCTGAGGCCCGCTTTCTCCATCTCCATCAGCACACGCCCGCTGGCCACGGCAACACATCCCTGCTGACGAGCGACATCCAACCGCGTGGCGCTGAGCACCTCGAACGCCCGGACCTGCAGGCTCCTGAGTAACAACTCGACGGGAACCTCCTTGGCCGAGTGCTGGAAAGCATACGCGGCGAGCTTCTTGAGCTTGTCCCCGAAGTCATCGTCCATGGCTCGAAGATTGCGCTCCAGATGCTCGTCGGCCACCAGATTCAGCAGGCGTCTCAGCCCGTCCTCCTCGGCCTCTTGCCAGACTTCGTGCTGTCGATCACCGCGGTGGTACAGGTGATGGCCCAACTCGTGCAGAATGAGGGCTCGGATCACGTCCGGTCCGTCCTGCTCATTCCGCAGGATGGGCAGCGGCGTGACCCATATGTTGTTCTCCTCCAGCCGGGTATAGCCGAGCTGCTCCTCGTCGGTCATTTGGAGGTTGAAGATCCTGCCAGTCAGCTCCCGGCCGGTGCGCACTCCCCAGGCGAAGTTCTCTGCCAGTCTGCGGAGCAGAGCCGCCCGAGCCGGACTGCGCCTCAGCCGCTGGATCACCAGCTGCTTGATCACCGCCGTTTGCCCGTCGGCCAGAAGTTGGCCGTACGCTTCGTCCCGAGCCTTCTGGTCCACGCCACCTTGCTCGAGAAGCTTGATCAAAATGTGCTCGCCGGCGACTCGCGGTCCTGCGGTCAGCACCGCCGTGCCGGCAGCTTCGATGAGCTCGGGCCCTGCACGCTCAAGCAAAGTCGGATATTCGCTGTCGCGTTCCTTCTCAAAGGCATGGTGGGCCAGAATCGGGAAGGCTATGCGGTTGCCGTATAGGTAGAGCCACTTTGCGGCACGCAATCGATAGTCCGCGGACCGCCGGGTTCCGGTGTCCAGGAAGGCGATCAGACCATCGCGAACGGAGTCGGGATCCACTTGATCGTGTTTCAGCAGGAAGTCGACGGCGCTTTGATAGGCGTGCGGCTGGGGAGACGTGACCACGGCGCGGGCCAAGTCTCGCTCGGCCACACCCAGATCGAGCAGGCGCTGCCAATCCTCCCCACTAAACCAGGAAGTGGAGGACTCGGTGCAAACGACGTCAAACACGGCGGACAACACATCACGCTCGCCCCGTTTCATGAACTCCAGGCCCACGAGGAAACGCACTTCAAGATCAACACTCTGATTACTAATCAGTGTTCGCACTCGGTCGAGCGCAGTTCCCGCCTCCCAGGCCGACACCGTGCCTGCGATCACGAACGTAGACGAAGGGGCCGGTAAGCGGTCAAGCAGGCCAGCCAATACCGCCTGGCCCGGCTCACCAAGCTCGAGCAGGCGGAGTATCGCCTCCTCCGCAACGTCGGCGTCCTGGTCCTCGCACCAGCGGGCCAGTGCGTCCAGATTGGTGGAGGTGCGAATGCGGTCGTTGATGATCGTGCGCTTCGCCAGCAGCGTGCCCGACCGCTTGGATGTCGTCGGCCCGAGCAGTCCGTGGGAGGTGATCCAGGGTGAGAGCACCGTGCGGATTTCCTCCGACAAGTCCGGCAGCATGGGCCGCACACGCGTTTTCGCTTCCTCCATGATCCCCGGTTCGATCGCGGCCTGATGGAATTTCAACAAAACCTCGGCCGCGACGTCGCCCGCTTCACTCACCAGCGCCCCAACGAGAAACGCCACAAAAGGCTCGGTGCAGAGTTCTGCCAACCGGCCGCGATCGCGCCAGCGCCAGATGGCCGCTAAACGAGCGACTGCCTGCCACAGTTGCCGGCAAAGCACGGCGCTCGTCAGCGTCTGTGCCGTCTCCAGCAGGTCCTGTGCACCACCAGGCCACTCGCTCATCCGCTCGGCGAACGCTAAACAGTGCCGTTCCCACAAGTGAAGCCAGGCATGTCCGAGCGGCGGCCGGTGCATGTTGCCTTGGCGGGCTCCGACCATTTTCTTCTCCAGCTTGATCAGGAACGCCGAGTGCTCTGTTCCGAAACGGTGAAACTCGCGATCGACCTCCTCGATCGGGTCGTGCGACGCCAGGAGCGCCGCGCAGACATTGATGCTGGGCATCACACCGGCGCGCCGCCGGGCCAGCGCGTCACAGAGTCCGAAAGTGGGCTCCGCCAAACAGGGTTCGACTGCGCTGGGTAGATCGCCCAGCGGGCACAGCGCAATCCTATCGAGCTCCGCCCGGGAGAGTCGGCGAACGTCTGCCGCCGACGATACCCGCTCCGGCGTTTTCTTCTTCGCTGAAGGAGAAGGAATGCGCGCCTGAGCCCATGACCGCACTTCTCCGTCACCGTGGGACGCCAGACTCTGGGCCAAGCGCACTTCCTTGGGGTACGGGAAGCCAGCACAGTGCGGTACGGCCAACAGAAACTTCTTCAGCGTCGCCAAGTCCAGTTTGTGGACCACGTCGAGCAGACGGTCAGTTGGGTGCTTGGGCGTCCGCACCGCAGACGTAGCCCGGGCGACAAGCCCCAGGATGCGCAGGCCGAGCGCAGACTCCTCCGGTTCCGGCCGGCTCAGCCACACTCGCAGAAACAACTCGATCGGCGATGCAGAACCAGATCCCCTCCGGAAGAGGCGAGCGAGGAGCGATGGCTTTGCGCCGAAGTCGCTGATCTTGTCGCCGACGAGGGCGGCCACGCACGCCGTCTTGTTCTCCGAAAACGATATCTCGGGGCGCTCTTCGAGTTTCAGCAGTTGCTCCAAGACGGCCACAACATCCGCAGGGTCGAGTGACTCCAGGAATGACAGCTTATCTGCGGTCACGGCAAGGACGAGCAAGGCCATCACTAACGGGCCTTGGGCTACACACTTGCTGACGACTTCGCGGATCACGTACTCCGTACCGCGGTTCGAGTTGTCCGTCAGGCTCAGGAAAGGAACGGCATACTCCGGATCCTCCGCAAAGGATTCGGCGATGAGCTCGACTCCGACCCACTCCAGGAGTTTCTTGTAAGGGTGCTGTCCAACCAGATGCAGGATGCCCCCCACAACCCACAGGTCGAGCTTCCCTGAGGGGCGCCGACAGAGGTCCCGGATGTGGAGATCGCTGGGGGGCA
>JAUWNF010000588.1 GCA_030612785.1 Phycisphaerales bacterium | reverse complement strand
GCGGTCGGCACGACGGCATCCAGTACGGCCAGGGCTGGGGCGACTGGCTCCGTCGCCAGGGTCAGCAGGTGCTCTTGCGGGTGCAGCCGGACCGGGCGGACTACGTGGACGTTACCGACCTGCAAGGCCGCCCTGTGACGCGGGCGACCAATGATCGACTCACCGGCACGACGCGCGACGACATCCGCACGGCGATGTCCAGGCGCAAGCGCGCCCGCAAGTTGGCCAAGGAAGCAATGGCCGAAGCGCCGTACGTCTTGAGGCACTCCAACGTCTCGGCGGCGATCGCCGCGCAGCGGAATCGAAACCGCTCCGAGCAAACGGACACCCCACCGCCGGAACCGCCAACCGCAATCAAAGCGGTCCGTCCGGACCTGCGTAACGACGTGGAGAAGATGGCCGCCAAACAGCGTTTGGACGGTGCTCGAACGGCGGGCAAACGGCGTTCGACCGCTGTTGATTTTACAGCGATCAATCAAGCGCTGGGGCTTGGAATCGGCATGGAGCATGATGCCCCTGCCGAATCCGATCGACGTGTAACGGCGACCAACGCGGACGCCGTGCTTGCCAGTGGCCGTCTGGATGACGGCTTGGTCACAGACCACGACATCGACGGTGAAGATGGATCGACGCCGGCCGATGCCTTCGACGCCATTGGAAGATCGATCCATGAACAGCGAAAACGAGCATAGGGACACGTTTACCCTGGTCGGCCAGGAAGGCCGAGTTGCGAGGACATCACGGATGATAGGTCCTAACGAACCGATTCCGCCGGCGCGGAAGGAAGACATCCGCCGCCGCGTCGCCGAGTACCTCGACAAGTACGATGACGTTAGCCAGACGACCATCGCTAAGCAGACCGGCACCAGCAAGGGCACGGTCAGCGACGTGTTGCGTGGCAAGTACGGCACGCGCAAAGGCAAGCCGGCCTGCGACGACACCGAGTACCTGCGTCGCTTCAACAACTGGATGGAACTTGACGCCCGGCGTCGCAACATCGTGCAGAACCGCCAGTTCGTGGGCACGGCCGTAGCCCGTGACATTATCACCGTTTCGGAAATCGTCTCCGAGACCTGCAAGATCGGCGTGGTGTGGGGTCCCGCCCAAATCGGCAAGAGCTTTACTGCACGGGCATTGGAGGGGAGCGACCGGCTGGGCAACCCGGTGCTGTTCACCCTGGGCGAATCGAAGACCACCCCCAAGTCTACATGCCGCATGGTCTGTGATCGCTTCAGCCTGCCGACTGCGGGCACGTTCGATGCGATCATGCGCAGCCTGGTCAAGCACCTGATCGGCACCAAGAGGATGCTGATGTTTGATGAGGTTGACTGTGCAAGCCATCGCGTGCTGGAGTGGATTCGCGAGTTGCACGACGCGACCGGCTGCGGGGTGCTGCTCCTGGGCAAGCCGACGATTTATCAGAAGCTCGGTTTCCGTGACGTGGGCGACTTCCGGGAAGTGACTGACCAGCTTGCGTCGCGAGTCGTCATCCGCAGGGACTTAACCGAACGCACGCGCCGCTCGGACCACCCCGAGCCACTATTCAGTAGAGACGACATCCGCAAGTTAATCAAGGTGGCCGACCTCCACTTGAAGGTGTCGAACGATGCCGTGGACTGGCTACAGGATCGTGCGTGCGTACTCGGCATGGGGGGCTTTGGCATGGCGGTAATCAGTCTGTACCTGGCGTACAAGTTTGCGGTCGGCTCGGGAGCGGCGGAGATCTCCGCCGAGCACCTGGAGGCGGTCGAGCAAACCACGATCGGGCACGAAGAGGTGGAGCGGGTCGAGGAGATTGTCGCCGCCGCTTCCGGCAAGCGGATCAGACGCTTCGGGTAGAAACGGTGGGCGACGAAGGACGCCAAGACGTGAACACGAGCGGACCACCGCCCGGCGACGTATACCTGGTCCCGGACGAAGAGGGGCGATGGGCGTGTGCGCTATACTTCGTGAAGCTCCACGAGGGCAATCCCGCCGTCGGCGTGTTCCACGACGACGCCGGCGAGACTTACGTGTGTAGCTTCCACGAGCTGCGCCCGGCGCGGCTGTCATCCCGTGACGATGCGGTGGACGATGTGGAGGCTGACGAGCGGCGGCGCTATCGCCGGCGTTCGCGGGTCACCGCTCAACAGCGGGCCAATCGTCGGCTGACCGCCAGGCAACGGGCGACGATCTTCGCGCTCGGTGCTCGGCGTGGGCTGGCCCTTGACGACTTGCGGGCCATGACGCCCGAGGGCTCGGTCAGCAAGCTGACGGTGCGTGAGGCCGGCCAGCTTATCGACTGCCTCAAGGGTCGAGCAGTAGGAGTGCAGTCGGCATGACGGCGGAGGCGCACAGCATTACCTCGACCACCACCCGGTCGGCCCGCCAGAATCAGGCGATCGTCCACACGCTCGAAACGTTGCTGGGCATGAAAGGCGCTGCTCTGGAAGCCTTGCAGCCTCTACTGGCGGACCTGGTGGGCATCGGCAACGTGGGCTTGTCAGGTGCGGCGATGCAGCGCCTGGCCATGCGCGTCTTCTGCGTTCAGCGGTATCGGCAGCATCGGCGCTCAGAGGATTCTGTCGGACGCTTGAACGCAACCCGGCTTGCGACGCATATCAGTCGCGAGGCAAGGAAGATCGATCCGGCCTGGTGATGTTCCTGGCGAACGCTCCAGAGTTGGATTCGGTCATGGAACCGTCCGGGCGCAGACGGCATCGCCGCTGGATGGCGCGGGCTGGTCCACCCGTATCTTGACGAGAGGCGGAGGCGCTTCGGCCACTCCGGGCGG
>JAUWNF010000557.1 GCA_030612785.1 Phycisphaerales bacterium | reverse complement strand
GGTCACCAGGCGGGCCTTTTCCTGCTCCACTTCGAGCAGGATGCCGTTGATCGCGTAGCGGCTCGATTCCACCGCCACTCCGCGTAGGGCGACGGCCAGGGCGTCTCTGAACTCCTGCCCGGCTACTCGCCATTCCATCCCTGCCGACCGACTCGGCACCGGTGGGAACTCCTTGGCGTCCATGGTCTGGATCCGGTGTTCCACTCGGCCTCCGTTGATTACCAGTACGCCTTCCTTCCGGTCGAACTGGATCGAGCACGTCTCGGCCCTGGCGGTCTTGATCCGTCTGGTGAGGTCGGGGTACGAGACCACACACGTGGGCAGATCGCCCTCGGCCGCAACCAGGGTTGAGAATGAGACCTCCAGGTCGGTAGCACTCAGGCGAAGGAGGCCTGCGGAGGCTTCCAGATGAATGCCCTGCAAAATCGGGTTGGACGTGTGGTTGGGGACCACCCATCCGACCCGTTGCAAGGCCGTAAGCAGTTTCTTGCGGTCCAGCTCGATCGTGGACTGTGTTGTGGTTCTCGGCATAGTCTTGTTCTCCGTGATAAAAGTGTGGTGAACAGAAGATGGGCACGATCAGGCAGCTGGTTTGGGCCGTCGCCTGGAAAAAGTCGTCAGCAATTCAGGTGACCACGACGGCACCTGGCGGTATTATTACAAGGGTCACTAGATCGTTCAGGCCGATGACGGCTCGGGGAATCTGCTCATGCAGGTCTACCACGGCACCCAGTACATCGACGAGGTCGCCGGGCTGCGGCTGCCCCACGGCCGGGCCTACGTGCATCAGGGTTCGCGCAGCGAACTGTCCCGAGCCGCCGACCAAGGCGGGAGGATAAGCGAGCCTTCGGTGAGCGCCAGGCGAGGGACTAACTGGAACGCGACCTCTCTCACGGACCTGAAATTGGCAGCCGTTCTTGGTGAACGGGGGGCGAGAGCTGTTGCTTTTCGGTGGTACCGACACCTCCACGCTCCGGTGGTACGCCCTGCCTTGATCGGCACGCGTACGCTACGGAACAGTAGCGGTAAGATGATGCCGCGTCGGGGCTGAATCATGGCGCAACTCCAGGGAGATGGGGCATGTCTAGGAAACGTGAGCTTCTCTCCGCCATCTCAGGAGCCGTATTCCTGAGCGCGGTTACGCCGCTACTTGGGATCGGGGGCCCAGAATCGACCAGACAATGCTGGTGGTTTCCGTCTAACTTGCCCACCGGAACCAAGTACCACTACCTCGCCGTTCTCAAGGCGGAGAATACATACCGAGGAGAGACGACGCAGGTCCACGAACAGGTGGACTTCGCCGTCTCGGTCCTACCGACCGCGAGAGGCAAACCGGGATGCATGGTGCGGATGTTACCGCCTGACCCGTCCCCTGGCGCTTCAGACGGGCTGGCGCAGCTCTGGATCGAACGTCTGGCAGAGGGCAACCCTGATGGCGTCTGGGCGACTGCTGACGCGATATTCGTGCATGATGTTCCGCTGTTACGCGGACCGTGGCACAAGGGTGATCATTTCTCAGTCTTCGGCTTTGGAGCCTGGCTGGTGCCGCTATTGGGATCAGGCTACGTGGTCGGCACGCTACATTTCGACGTGTACTCCGCCACACCGACCAACGCCAACTTGAGGTTCGACTTTTGGGCAGGTCAGGCGGTCCCCGCGCTCCGTGGGAAAGGGAACCTTTTTTTCGAGAGCGATGCTGAGGGTGTTGCCATGATCCGCGCAGACTGGACGCGCACGCTCGGCGAAGAGAAGCGCGAAGCGGTGTTGACGGTTTCCCGCGTCAGCATCGACAAGTCTCAGGGAGATGCTGCCACAGCAACGGGGCCAACCTCCCAGCCCTGGAGACAAACCGCCCGGCCACACGACCGGTCTTCTCCTCGAACCACGCGAATATTCCGAGCGAGAGTCCTCTCAGTCTCCCTTCTCAGTCGCTACGAAGGACGGGCGAAGCTCGCCGGTATGGATCCGAGGTTCTTGCTGATGCTCGAAGTCCTCGGGGGCCGTGATACTTCCAGCTACGAAAAGGGGGCGATTCTCCGGTACGCGATACACAGCGTTGCGCTTCTGTTCCAGACCGCGGACAATGTAGTCGGAAAGGAATTCACTTTTCGTGAGGACGTTCGAGAACTTGACGATACCGTCATCCATCGCCTCTCTCTGGTGTCAGAGTGAAGAAAGGACTTCGTCAACGGGTGCCCCGTATTCTCGTCTCAGAAAGGTGGGTGCTGGAGCGGTACTACCACTCACCGTACGGCGAGGTGGAAGTCGTGGCGGAGACGTATTTCGGGGACTACGACGGGGATGGGGACGTGGATGCCGACGACGCCGATGAGCGAGATCCCGCAGGGATTCCTCGGTTTCGGCTTTGGCGTACCGGACACGCCTGGTGGCCTCGGTTCGCCGACTTTGCGGCTGAACCCGGCGTTGAGTTTGAGCATGGCTGGGTCCTTTCCGTGTTCAGTGTGTTTTCGTCGCGTGTTGATCGAGAGAACAATGCGTCATGTTTCAGATGGCTGAAGTGACCGTGCTACGTGAGCTGTCCGCTGCGATTCTGGAGCGGACTCAGTGGTTTGGCGTGCCGCCGCCGTTGGTGCAGCGCGGTTGCGTGTGGCCACGGAGCGAAAAACACGTCGACTCGGGTCCGGGGAACGGGTGGTGCCGCGCGGAAACGCCGCAAGACCGTCGTTCTAAAGGCGGAAGGGACAGGATTGTCACGATGAAACGGTTAGACGGGCAGGAATCGCGGCGGGAACGGCCGCTCTCGCTTGAATCGGGCAGCTCGTCCGGGTACGGTGACGGCTTGAGGTTCGATAACGGGGAAATGTCGGTTCGGGGAGATGCAGGGCTTCGCCGGTGAAAAGGAAGGCTTGCAGGCCGGACCACCGATGCTCGCTGGTGGTCGAGCGACCGACGTGCGTAGAATGCTTCTCAAAAGCCCGGCAAATGGGACATTCCGGCTGAAGGGACTGCAGCCATTCGCCTGTATCTGATCAATCCCTGTAATCCGCTCGTAAGCTTGACCCACGTCAAAGAGA
>JAUWNF010000159.1 GCA_030612785.1 Phycisphaerales bacterium | reverse complement strand
GCCGCCAGGGCACCGGCCATAGTCACCGCAATCAGCGCCCCGAAGTAAGCGGTAGGCAGGAATTGCGAGAGCACCAGGATCCAAAAGCCGCCGGCGATCACCACTGTGGTGAACACGCAGGCCCGCCCCACGCTGGCGTGGGTGGCCATCATGGCCTGTTCATAATCGCCCGATTTCCTGAACTCGGTCCGGAACCGCCACAAGTAGTGCACCGCGTCGTCCACGGCGATGCCGAACGACACCGACAACATCATGGCCGTGGTCATGTTCACCGGGATGTCCGCCCAGCCCATCGCCCCGATGCACACCAGGATCGGCAGCAGGTTGGGAATCATCGCCACCACCGCCAGCTTCACCGAGCGGAACGCAATCCCCAACACCACCAACACCGCCGGCACGGTGAGGGCAAACGAGCGATACTGGTCGCGAAGCATCCCGGAAACCAACTGCGCGTAAAAATGATACAGCCCGGTGACGGTGATCGCGTAGTCGTCCCCGAATGCCGCGCTAGCCATGCACGCGATCTCGTCGTCGATGCGCAGCTTTTCATTGACGTTGACCCCCTCTACGGCGCGCAGGTTCATGCGCAGAGCCGTCCGGTCCGCGTTCACAAAACCGCGCAGCAGGTCGTCGCCGAAGACGGCCCGAGCCCAGGCGAGTCGCGCGGTGATCGTGACCTCGTTGCTCGGCAACGGCGTCGTGCCGTCGCCCAACACGTCAGCCAGCGTCAGGGCCTTGCGCATCGACGGAAAGCGCTCCACTATGTCTGCGCCGAGACGTTGTGCGGTGGCGATGGCCCCTCCCGTGACGATCGGCTTCCCGTCTTTGCGGCGGATTACGACCTCGACCGATCCGACCGGGGTAAGGTGCTGATCCACAAACTCGTAGCTCCGGCGCACCTCGCTCTCCGGACGGAAGTTCTTGACGAAGTCGCTCTCGAACCGCAGTGAACGCATGCCCCAGGCGCAAACGCCGCCGCCCACCAGAAAACCCACCACGACCGTGGCGCGATGACCGCACACCCAACGCCCCAGGCGAGCCAGTGCGGTCTCCAGTGAGACCCCTTCAACCCACCTGGCGCGCCCGGCGTCCCCCCCGGCCCATCGGCCTGCGGCGCGCAGGCCGCTACTACGCCGGGAGGCCTGCCGGCGGGCCAGCCCCACGCTGCCGACCAGGGCCAGCACCAGGGCCACGAACAAACCTATCGCCATCAGCAACCCGAACGAGCGGATGGGCGAGATGTTCGAGATGCACACCGACGAGAAGCCTGCGGCCGTCGTGACGATCACCGCCGTACACGGAGCGGTCATCCGCTCCAACGTAGCCACCGCCTGTTCGCGCCACGATGCCTCCGGCTGCAACAGGGCGGTCTCCTCGGAGGCGACGGCCAGGTGAACGCACGTCGCCACCGCCAGCACCGTCAACAGGATCACGATCATTTGCGTAATCAGGGAAGCCACGATCCCCACCACGATGGACAGGCCCAGTATGCAAATCGTGGCGGTGGCAGCCACACTCATCGCGTAGACCATTGGCGACCAATGGCGAAACACCGCCCACAGCGTCACCAGCAGCAACGCGAACGCCGCGACCGAGAAGGTCAGCAGGTCGCGATCGACGTAAGCATACATATCGATCAGCGTTACATAGGGTCCGGCTAGGTGTATCTCGACGTCGGGATGGGTCGCCCGCGCCTGTGCCACGATCGCGCGGAGTTGGGCGACGGTCGTGCGCCGCTCGGCTTCGGACCCGGTTTCGCCGGCCATCTGCATAATAATGGCGGCGGACCGGCGGTCGCGGCTCAGCAGCGTGTCCTCCACCAGCGGGTGTGAATACAACCGCTCGCCCAGCAGCAGGCAAACAGACTTGGGGAAGGCGGCGACCGCGACCACGCTCTGCACCGGCCGAAGTCCACGGACGCGATCGAGCAATTCCTCAGCTAATCCCTGCGACGCCGGGGAAAGCGCGTCATCGGTGCGCAGCGCGATGATGGCCACCTCGTTGCTGCTGAACTCGTCCATGAACCTGCGGAAGATGCGGTAAGACTCGTTGTCGGCGGCAACGAACGCTTCCAGCCGGTAATCGTGTTTGAGCCCCGGACGAAACAACAGCAGAACCGCGCCGGCTAAAGCCACCAACGCGACGACGGTGACCGGACCGCGGTATTTCAACACCCGCATGGGCATGGGCGTATGCTATCGTGTGCCGCCCGGCTGCGGAACCCACCGCCGGATGCACACGCTTGTTGAAACACGGGCGGACCCGGATAATGATGCCATGCGAGACGCACGTACTCGAAGGCGAGGTCTCACGCTGCCGGAGCTAGTGCTGAGCGCCGCGCTGATCATGTTAGTGCTGGCGGTGGTGGCGGGGTTGTACGACCATTATCTGAATGACGCCAAGGTGCGCCAGATGTCCGCGCTGATCCAAGGTCTCAACGAAGCCGCCGTCCTGTACTTCCAAGCCACCGGAACCTACCCGTGCGGGCGCGAGGATGGCGCGTGCGATTCCGCCCTGGCTGCCATGCAGATGGTCCCCGCACCGGCCGCACACCTTCAAGCTCTCGGTTCGAGCCTGCTGTTTCTTTCCGACGGTAAGCTACGCTGCGTCGATCCGTGGGGCCGACCCTTGCGCTATCTCACCGCGCGCAGCGCACAACCCGAACACCGGCGACGGGCGGAAGCCAACGGTGGGGTACCCATCTTCGAGTCCGCCGGCCCCGATCGGGACTTCGGTGACGCCGACTCGGCCCGCCAGGCCGATAACATCTGCGGCGACGACCCCGCGTAGAAGGGCCGAGTACGGACCCTCGGATTAATTCCAATGAGGCGTAGCGGAGCCTATTGATCCGTGCGCAAAGGTATCGCGGAATGGCAAAACGCCCACCCGTGAGTGCTGAGTGCTGAGTCCTGAGTGCTGAGTGCTCAGCCCCTCTTGCCTCTCGCCTTTTGCCTCTTGCCCTTCTTCGCGGCCTTCTTCTTCGCCGTGCCCTTTTGCCTCTTGCCTATTGCCTTCTTCCTCGCCTTCTCTTTGGCAGCCTTTTTAGGCTTCTTAACCTTCTTCTTGGCTGCGGGCTTCTTTTTCTTGGCGACTTTCTTCTTCCCGGTCTTCTCCCTGGCGGCGGGGCGGGGCGGCGTCGGTTTTCCGTCCAGCGTCGCCTGGGCGGCGGCCCCACGCGCTACCGGCACCCGGAAGGGACTGGCGGAGACGTAATCCATCCCGAGGCGGTGGCAGAACTTGACCGACTCCAATTCCCCGCCATGCTCGCCGCAGATCCCGATCTTGAGCCCAGGCTTAGTGGACCGCCCGCCCTCCAGCCCCCATTTGATGAGCAACCCCACCCCCTCCTGATCCAACGTTTGGAAGGGGTGGTCGTGAAAGATGGCCGCCTTGTGCTCATCCACGTACGCGGGAAGGAACTTCCCGGCATCGTCGCGGGACAGGCCCATGGTCATCTGGGTAAGGTCGTTGGTGCCGAAACTGAAGAAGTCCGCCGCCTCGGCCATCTTATCGCCCAGCAGGGCCGCCCGCGGAGTCTCGATCATGGTGCCCACGAGGTAATTGAGACTTTCGCCGGCCTCGGCGAGGATGGCGTCGCCAGTCGCCCGGACACGGTTGGCCAGTATGCGCAGTTCCTCTGCCGCTATGGTCAGCGGGATCATGATCTCCGGCAGCACGGTGACGCCGCGGCGCTGACAGTCGATGGCCGCTTCGATGATTGCGCGCACCTGCATGTCCAGAATTTCCGGATAGGTGATACACAGGCGACACCCCCGGTGCCCCAGCATGGGGTTGGATTCCCGCAACTGCTCGGACCGCCCGCGGATTGCCTCCACACTGATATGGGCGCACTCCGCCAGACGCTGCATATCCGCTTCGCTGTGGGGGAGGAACTCGTGCAGCGGCGGATCGAGCAGGCGAATGGTCACCGGCTTGCCGTCCATCACCTCAAAGATGCCCTTGAAGTCGTCGCGCTGATAGGGCAGTAGCTTGTCCAGTGCGGAGATGCGGGCTTCCTCGGTCTCCGCGACGATCATCTCCTGCATGGCCAGACGACGCTGTTCGGTTTCGAAGAACATGTGCTCGGTGCGGCACAGACCGATGCCCTCGGCCCCCATCTCGATCCCCCGCGCCGCATCGTTCGGCGTATCCGCATTGGTGCGCACCCTCAAGCGCCGCATCTCGTCGCACCAACCCATCAGCGTCTTGAACTCCTCTGGTGCTCGCGGTCTGACCAGGGGCAACTCGCCCCGATAAATCCGCCCGGTGGTTCCATCGAGCGTGATGGACTCGCCCTCCTGAATGGTGACGCCCAGGATGGTGAAGCGCCTACCGGGCTCATCGATGGTCAATTGACCGCAGCCGACAATGCAGCACTTGCCCCAGCCCCGGGCCACCACCGCCGCGTGGGAGGTCTTCCCGCCGGTGGCGGTGAGAATGCCGACGGCGGCATACATACCACCCACGTCCTCCGGTGAGGTTTCCTTGCGGACCAGGATCACCTTCTGATCTTGAGCGGCGCGGGCTTCCGTCTCCGCCGCGGTGAACACGACCTGCCCACACGCCGCCCCGGGCACCGCGTTGACACCCTCGCCCAGCTTGCGCTCACTCAGCTCCGAGGCGCCGATGGACGGATCGATCACCGGATAGAACAGCCGTTCGAGGTCCGCCGGGACGATTCGGGCAACCGCTTCGGCTTTGGAGATAATGGGCTTGCCGGCCTGGGCGGCATATTTCTTCGGCAGGTAGCGCTTTTTGAGCAGGCGCTCGACCTCCGCGGGCGCCAGCAGCGGCTTGGTGGCCTGATCGACGGCGATCTTGAAGATGGCTTCGGGCGAACGTTTGCCGGTGCGGCACTGGAGTATGTAGAGCTTGCCCTGCTCGAAGGTGAATTCCAGGTCTTGCATGTCACGGTAGTGGAGTTCGAGGATCGCGCGGACAGCTTCGAGCTGGGC
The DNA here is from genome assembly GCA_030612785.1 of Phycisphaerales bacterium. Lineage (GTDB taxonomy): Bacteria > Planctomycetota > Phycisphaerae > UBA1845 > UBA1845 > JAAEQG01. The sequence continues at coordinate 2,374 of JAUWNF010000159.1, read as the reverse complement.
GTAGAGTTCGGGCGTGGAGTTGGCCAACTCGCTGAGCGTAAGCGGGGTGCGGATACCGGCAACCACGTCTTCGCCCTGAGCGTTCAGCAGGAGGTCGCCGTAGAAGATGTTCTCGCCGGTGGAGGGATCGCGGGTGAAGCATACGCCGGTGCCGCTGTCGTCGCCGAGGTTGCCGAAGACCATCTGCTGAACGTTGACCGCGGTGCCTTTGAGTCCGGTAATGTGCTCGACCTTGCGGTAGGTGACGGCCTTTTCGGCCATCCAGCTATCGAAGACCGCGTTGATCGCCCCGACCAGTTGGTCGTAGGGGTCCTGGGGGAAGTCGGCGCCGAGGTGGTCGCGGTAAAGCTGCTTGAAGCGGGTGATGACCTGGGCGAGCTCCTCGGCGTTGACGTCGGTGTCGAGGACCGGCTCGTGAGTGAGCCGCCCGAGGCGAGAACGGGTTTGCTGGTCCTTGACCTGATCGAAGAGGTCGTCGAATGCGGAGCGGTCGATGCCCTTGGCCGTCGAGGCGTACATCATAATCAGGCGGCGGTAGGCATCGAGAGCGAAACGGCGGCTGCCCGAGAGACGGGCCAGGCCCTCGAGGGAGCGGTCGTTCAAGCCGAGGTTGAGGATGGTCTCCATCATGCCCGGCATGGAAACAGCGGCTCCAGAGCGCACCGAGACCAGCAAAGGGTTGGCGGGATCGCCGAGCCTCTTCTTACAGGCGGTTTCGAGCTTTCTGAGGGCCGCCTTGACCTGTGCCTCCAGATCGTTCGGCCAGCGGCTGTTGTTGCGGCGGTACTCGTCACAACAGTCGGTCGTCAGGGTAAACCCGGCGGGCACCGGCAATCCAATGCTGGTCATCTCCGCCAGTCCCGCGCCTTTTCCGCCCAAGAGTTGCTTTTGAGTGCCCGTTCCCTCCGCCCTACCATTGCCCCAGGAATAGACCCTCTTGGTCATCTTAGCCATTATATGGTCTCCAGAATGCGATGTGCGGTTTGACGACCTTCCACGCGCGCCACTATATGACTCGCCGCAGGGCTGTCAACGAACCTTCCACATGGTATTCGATCGTCCCGGGGCGGGATTGGCTTGATCGGTTCGGTCTGCGGTTGTAAGATTTTTGTGTGGGGGGTATTCCGCGCGCGTTGGACGATGTTTTAAGAAGGCTGTCTTCGGCGACGACGCGCCGCGCGGAGCGAGCAGGTAGATATGGCACGACGACGTCAAAAGATCGGTGAAATCCTGATCAGTTGGGGCATTATCAGTGAACAGGCCCTATCGGACGCCCTGAAATACGCCATGGAGAACCGCAAGCGCGTGGGCGCAGCCCTGGTCGAACTCGAATTCTGCACGGAAGAGGACATCACCAAGGCCTTGGCCACGCAGTTCGGGCTGGAATACATCGATCTGGACAAGAACATCATCCCGCATAGTGCCCTGGAGCTGATCCCCTCCGACCTGATCAAGCGGCACTTGGTGCTGCCTGTAGAACAGGCAGACGGGCAGCTCAAGGTGGTGATCACCGACCCCCTCGACCTGGAGACCCTCGATCTACTGCGCTTCCGGCTGAATACCGAGCTGCTTCCCGTGCTGGCGCCGGCCTCGAAGGTGCGGGACTATATCAACCGCTTCGTGGACACCACCGGCGACGAGTTGTCCCAAACGATGAAGAGCATTGACAACGCCGGCCCCGAGGTGGAGGGGGACGCTCTCGCGGTCGGCGACGATGAAGATGGCGACGCCCCAATCATCCGCCTGCTCAACCTGCTTATCGGGGAGGCATGCCGTTCGCGGGCCAGCGACATCCACGTCGAACCGATGGCCAACCGGGTCCGCGTCCGCTACCGCATCGACGGCGTCTGCCTGGTCCGCGACGACATCCCCAAGAACATGCAGGCCGCCGTCACCACCCGTCTGAAGATCATGGCCGGCATCGACATCGCCGAGCGGCGGGTGCCCCAGGACGGGCGAATCAAGATGAAGATCGGTGGCGAACCCATCGACTTCCGGGTGAGTTCCTGTCCCGCGTACCACGGTGAGAGCATCGTGCTACGTATTCTCCGCCCCGAATCCGCCAGCGTGGGGATCGAGAAGTTGGGTTTCGAGCAGGACAATTACGAGACATTCCAGCGGATCATCCGGCGTCCCAACGGCATATTTTTGGTGACCGGTCCGACGGGTTCGGGCAAGACCACAACACTCTACGCCGCCCTCCAGGAACTCAACCGCCCGGACAAGAATATCATCACCGCCGAGGATCCGGTCGAGTACAACTTCGCCGGCAGGAACCAGTGCCAGGTCCGCGAAGAAATCGGGCGGACCTTCGCCAGGATTCTGCGGGCGATGCTGCGTCAGGCCCCCAACATCATCCTGGTCGGCGAGATTC
>JAUWNF010000026.1 GCA_030612785.1 Phycisphaerales bacterium | reverse complement strand
TGTCACCCCACGGCTCCGACATGTTGTTCGTCACCGTCAGACCGAGCCAGCCCTTGAAGGGATCCGCGTCTTCGTGGGTACCCGTCTCGGGCGTGTAATCGCTGAACTCGAGAACGATGTCCTCGTCATGCGCAAGCGCCGCCGGGACCGGACACAATACCACGGCAACGAGCGATACTATCAGACCAGAAACGATGACACGCATGGCTTCATCCTCCTCCGGCGCAATTGAACCGTCCTTCCACACACACACACACTCTCTCTCTCAGGATCAACGCGGACCGATGTGATAGTTCCGCGCATCCATATACTACCGGAAACGCTGGCTCCTTTGCAAGCCCCGATGCCCAAAGAATCTAAGAATTTCTTTTGCCCAGATTACAGTCCTGCTGACAAGGGCTCCCGCATGGGGAGAAGCAAGGGCGACAAGCGATGAAGGTCACCTGTAGTGATCCCGTCCGCCCCGGCAGCGTGGTCGGCTTCTCGGGCGTGGCGGTCGCACGACGCCGCATTTCCTGCCGGTTGTGAGTTTTTTACTAAAGTTACCCGCGTGTCGTTTGATTTCGCGATGTGGCAATCATATAAACCAAATGGAAGCTGTCGTGTCCCCTTTCGATGGCCTCGTACCCCGCCCCGAGGGGTGCGAGGCCTGTTTTTTCACCCAAACTTGACTTTTACCGGGCCGCGGGCAGAATCTGCCTGATGTCAATGGTGTCCAGGGCCGGTCTGACCCTTACGTGGTGTGTGATTCTCGCCACCAGCCTGCCGGTGTTCGGGCAGGGGCGGCGTGAGCCGGACGCCTTCCTGAATCAGCAACGGGAGGCCGAAGAGCGTGTGCGCCGCGACATGGACGAGCAGATGCCCGCCACCCAGGACATCGACTTCGATTACGGCGGGTGGTACAGCTTCCACTTGTTCCTTTACGACGACGGGGTCAACAGTTCGCGGACCTTCCGGCGAAACGACCTGCGGGTGTGGACCCGGTTGTCGCTCGACCGCGGTACCCACACGGTATATACCCGAACGCGCCTGAGCTTCCTCGACTTCAACACCGGCGATTCCTTCGACGGGCGGGACAACGATTGGGAGGGCCCCAACCTGGAACGCGGGTACTACCAGTTCGACCTGCGCAGCGCGATGCAAGCCTACGCCGGTCGGCAGGTGGACTACAATCTCAACCTCAAGATCGGGCGTGATCTGGCGAGCTTCGGAACGGGGTATGTTCTCTCGACGCCGCTGGACCAGGTGTGGATTCGCGCGGAGCACCACGACGTGGCGATAACCGGGCTGATGGGCCGAACGGTGGGCAGCAGCGAGGACTTCGATGCGTCGCGCTATACGGAGCGCACGCGGCGGACGTTCTTCGGCGTCGAGCTGCGCTACACCGGCTTCGAGCGCCACGAGCCGTTCGCGTACGTCTTGTGGCAGCGCGATCACAACCACGACAACTATCGGCCTTTGCTGCAGAAGTTCGACTACGATTCGTTCTACGTCGGTCTTGGTTCGGAGGGCGAGTTGCTCACGAACTTGCGGTATTCGACGGAGTGGGTCTACGAAAGCGGTCACAGCTACGGCCACCGCAGCTTCCTGCACCAGGACGTGATCCGGGCGTGGGCGTTCGACGTCGAGTTGGAGTACCTGTTCGATACCAGATGCCATCCGCGGGCGTCGCTGGAATACATGTTTGCCAGCGGTGACGAGGACCGCTTGGACAGTCCCACCGACGCCATCGGCGGTAACCGGGGAGACCGCACCGACCGGAGTTTTGTCGGGTTCGGCTGGCGGGACACGGGCCTGTCGTTCGCCCCCAGATTGAGTAACGTTCACATCTGGCGGGCGGGGGCGTCGTTCTTCCCGTTTGAAAACGACAAGTTCCTCAACCGCTTGGAACTCGGCACGGACTGGTATCTCTATCACAAGAACCACCGCGCCGCCGCCGTTTCGGACTTCACCGCGGATCGCGGTTCCGGTTACCTCGGTTGGGAAATGGACTATTTCGCCAACTGGGACATTACGCCGGATCTGGCCTGGACGGCGCGTTACGGTGTGTTCTTCCCTGGCAAAGCCTTCAGCGATCAGACGACGCGGACGTTCTTCCTGGTGGGGATGACCTGGCGGTTCTAACGATGGGTACACGCAAGCTCAATCTGTTCGTGTTGGTGCTGACCGCAGGCTATCTGGTGGGCGGCTGCGCGACCCCGAAGCGCACCTTCCAGCCGGCGCAGGACCACAACGCGCTCAACGAGATCGAGTTCATTCACTACCTCAGCGCCCTGCCTACCGTGAGCATGGATGAAGCGTACCACGCGATGCTGGTCTTGGCTGACGGAGAGGATTCCCGGCAGACATTCGCACAGCGTGAGGCGGCGTTGGTCAGCCGTGGGGTGGCGCGTGAATCGTGGGGGCTGATGGCCGACGACGTGCTGGACAAGGGCACGCTGGCGTACATGATCGTGAAGATCTGCCATCTGCCCGGTGGGCTGAATGATGCCGTGTTCGGTTCATGGGGGTTGGGCGATCGCCGTTACGCGCTGCGGACCGCAATCTGGCATGAGATGATGCCGTATGGGCTGCCCTATCACGTGGTGACCGGCGGCGAGTTGCTCACCACCATTACCGAGGCCGCCGAGTACCTGGAGCGCGAGGGGCTCGAGGAATCGTCTTAAGAGACTCTGGTGAACTGATGAACACGAAGAACATTTCCTGGACGTTCGTAACCCTTCTGCTCGTCTATGTGTGCGCGGGAGCGCAAGGGCAGGAAACGAAACCCGCCTCCGCCGCGACCGCCAAGCCAAAAGCCGAACCGGTAGAAGCCAAGGAGCTCTCCGCCGAGGTGATCGAAGTCAAGGGTTTGGTCGAGCGCTCGGTGATCGAGGCCGGTAACGCGGACGCAACCGCGGTCAAGTGGACACCGGTTAAGCAGGGGGAAACGCTTGGTGGTGGGACGCAGATCCGGACCGGTCTGCGTGCGCACCTGGTCTTGCGCTTCGGCGATGCCAGCGTGGTGATGGTCAAGCGCTCGACGCTGGCCAGCATCGACCAGTTCTATCGGGAGGCGGACACGGAAACGATTCGGCTGGGGCTGGGCTACGGTGCGATCCGCGGCGGAACCACCGCGGGACCGGTACGCAGCGACTTCGTGGTCGATTCAACCGTGGCGACGCTCGCCAAGCGCGGCACCGAAGGCTGGGAATTCCGGGTCGAGCCGTATACCGGGCGTTTTCGCGTGTCGCTGGCCGAAGCGGGTCTGGTCGAGGCTTTGGAGAAGCTGACCGGGCAGCGTCGTCTGGTTCGCCCCGGTGAGTATGCCAACCACGCGAACATCGGGGCGATGTGGGTCAAGCAGGACATCTTCAATCGCACGGTGCACTTCTTCACCGCCGAATCGGTTTCGGGGGCCGATCTGGCATTCACCACGCGCAATCCTGACGGTCTGAGTGTGACGGGCCCGGGGCTGGGGTCGGAGACGGCGGCCTTTAGCGGGCGTCCGCAGGAAGCGCGTCCTGGGTCCCGTGGGGACACCTGGCGCGAGCAGCGTCCGTTCGATTTCGACACGTTGTTGTTGCGGCCGGCGTTCGTCGTGCGTCCGGAAGGTGATTTCGGGCTGGCCCCCACTTTTAACGTGCTCTTGCCCGAGTCGCAGCGCAAAGCGTTCAAGCGCACCGGTCGCTACGCCACCCGGCTGCGCGATCAGCTCGCGCGGCGGATCGCCCCCTTCCACCGACGATAGTGCCAGTGCCCTTTCCCACTCAGACAGTCTCGCGTTTCGAAGTAGGCTCAGGTCCGATGGGGAAACATCGCCTCGAATGAGACTGAACTGGCTTGGAACCAGGATGCGCGGGATCACGGTCGGCGTCGCGATGACGTTGGCGGCCGCGCTGCTCTACGAAGCGGGAATGTTCGACGGGCTGGTGCTGTCGGCTTCGGATTGGCAGTTCAAACACGTCAATCGCCTCGACGCCTCACCCGACGTGGTAATGATCGACATCAACGATTTCGCGCTGGAGCGGGTGCATCGCTGGCCTTGGCCTCGGAGCCTGCACGCCGACCTCCTCGAGGTCCTCCACGAACTTGGGGCCGCCGCCGTGCTGATGGACGTGGTGTTCTCCGAACCCATGGCTCCGCGCATGGAACACCCCGCGTTGACCCCGGACCAGGACGTGGACCCGGCGGCGGAAGTGCTGGGGGAACTGCGCCCGGAAGACGCGATCCGGGACGACGATCTCCTGGCTGACGCCATGCGCGCCGCGGGGAACGTCTACCCCGCGATGTTCTTCCGCCTGACCAAGCCGACGGTGTCGGCCCCCGAACTACTGACCTCGGCGGCCGATATTCTGCGCGACGCTCCGTCGATGTCGTACGGCGCGTTCGCGGCGCGCATGGACACCCCGGCCGGCGTCGACATTGAGGCCCTCTACCACCGAGGCCGCATTCTTGGCGTGCTCCGCGAGGATTTCACCTTGGAGATAGAGCAGATCGCCGCGCGGCTGGGCGCGCCCGCCGAACTGATCGACCGCTACCTCCCCGACGTGAAGCGTTTTGCGGTCCGGCGGCTGATCGCGGACTACCTTCGGGAGCATCCCGAGGCGGCGTTCGTCGAGGTGCGCGGGCACTACCTGCCCGATTTGCGAGCCGACCAGGTCTCCCCGGCGAAGCAGGAGCTACTGCGTGCGTACCGCGCCTGCCGGTCGCTGGCTATCATCCTGGGGGGTGCATCCGAGGTGCCCACATCGCTCGCCGGGCGGATTCCCCGCGGTTGGGACGTCACCCCGCCGCTGGATAAGTTCGCCGCCGCGGCCCGTTACCCCGGGTTGGTGACGTTCGAGAAAGACAAGACCGGCGGGGTGCTGCGCCGCGTGCCGATCCTGATCGACGTTGATGGCAAGCTGGTCAAGCAACTCGGGTTTGCGGTAGTCTGCGACCGCCTGGACATCGACGACGCTTCGTTCGCGATGGACCACGCCGGATATCTGACTATGTCCGACCGCAAGGGCGAACACACCTGGCGGGTTCGCCTGGATGAGAACGGTATGGCGGTGCTGAACTGGCACATCGACCGCCGACAACCGCAGTGGCAGCACAGCTTCCGGCACATCGCCGTCTCGCGACTTATGGAGGTGGCCCTCAATCGCCGGAGTATCCGACAGAACCAAGCGTTTGGGGCTCTGCGGATGGCGCAAGCGGTGCGGCGGCGGTTTGCGGAGCAGCCGCCGGCCTACGCGGAGTACGAGCTATTCGCGCGCACGCGCAACGATCTGCGCCGCGGCCGACCGGCGCCCGCCCACGCCCCCACGCCGGCCCCCGCGGCGTTGGCCACGCGCCTCGAGGCCTGCGAGGAGAAAACGCGTGACTGGCTCGTCTTTGCGCTGAAGTCGATCGAGGGACTGGAACCGGAGTCTCCCGAAGAGGCGCAGGAGTTCGCGCTCTATCGCGCGTTGGAGAAGGACCTGGTGCAAGGAGCCCTGCGGGCGGACATCGAGCACAAGAACGCGAATCTCCGGCAGCGCAACCAAGATATCCTCGACCAGTTACGCCCGCTGATCGAGCACAAACTGTGTTTCGTCGGCTACACGGCGGCATCGGTCGCGGACATGGTTAACACACCGGTGTTCGAGAACATGCCCGGCGTGCTGGCCCACGCCAACGTGGTCAACACTTTTCTCCAGAACCGCTTTCCCCAGGTCGCGCCACGGCTCGTGAATCACCTGCTGCTGATCCTGGCGGGGCTCGTGGTCACGCTGATCACCAGCTCGAAGGGGCCGTGGGTCAGCCTCGTTTCGGTGGGCCTGGTCATGGCCCTGCTGCTGGGCGGAGGCCTGTTGTTGTTCTACCGCGAGGCTTACATCGTCGCCTTCAGCGTGGCGCTGCTGGCGGTCTTCGTCTGCTGGGCGTTTGTTACGCTATACCGTCAACTGACCGAGGAGCGGCACAAGCGCAACCTGGCCCGGGCGCTCGGACGCAGTACCTCACCGGCCATCGCCGCCGAGATTATCCGCGGGCCCAGGCAACTCGACCTGACCCCGAAACCCGCCGAAGTGAGCTGCTATTTCAGCGATTTGCAGGGGTTCACCGCGCTCAGCGAGCGTCTGGGTCCGGCCGATACCCAGGCGGTCCTGAATCGTTATCTGGAACGGATGAGCGACGTGCTGGTGCCCAACCGTGCCTTCAGCAAGTTCATGGGCGACGGCATTTTCGCGTTCTTCAACGCGCCGCTGCTGCCGGTCGAATGGCACGAGGCGGTGGCCTGTGAGGTGGCCTTGGGCTGCCTCGAGGCGCTCGGTCGCCTCAAAAAGGAGCAAGCCTCGGGCCCCCACGCCGAGGTGTTTGGTGAGTTGGTCGTGCGCGCCGGCGTGCATCCCGGGACGGTCTATGTCGGCGAGTTCGGCAGCGAGAACCAGACGGACTACACCTGCATCGGCGATACGGTCAACCTGGCGGCCCGGCTCGAACCGGCCAACAAGGCCTTCGGTACGCAGATCATCGTTTCGGCGGCGTGCCGCGATGCGGCCGGAGACGCTTTAGAATAACGCCCGCGGGGCAAGCTACAAGTCAAGGGCAAGGAACACGCCGTGCCGGTGTACGAACTGATTGGTCGGGCGGGAGAAGTGGAGGACCGGGCTCTGGCCTATGCGCGAATCTTCGCCGGAGCGGTTGCCCTGTTTCAAGAGCGGCGTTTCACTGAAGCGCGCAAGACCTTCGAGTCCTGCGCGAAGGATCGGCCGGGAGACCTGGCGGTCGATTTGTATTTCGCGGAGGTCGCGCGGCATTTGGAGGCGCCGCCCGGCGCGGACTGGAACCGGGCGATCCAACTGACCACCAAGTAACCAGACCATCGTAGCGGGCAATCCTTCAGGTGTTCGTGGCGGAGATGGTTTATTGCGGTGTGAGGTTTGACAGGGGGTGCCCGGCGCGAAGAATGAGCATCCGGGCTTAAGGGTGCCCAAGAGGCGCGGATCACCCATGTCACGACGCAATCTAATCTGGATCGTGGTCATCATCGCCATCGCCCTGATGTTCTATCGCCTGCCTCGGATGGCGGCGGAGCAAGATGCCGTCGCCAGGTCCTACGGTCCGCTCGTGGAGGTGGATACGCTCATCCGCCAGAATTACGTCGAACCGATCACCGACGATCGTCTGGTGGAAGGTGCCGTCCGTGGAATGATGCGCCAACTGGATCCATACAGCGGCTACATCGGGCCGGAGGAGATGGAGTCGTTCCGCCGCAGCACCACCGGCCGATTCATCGGCATCGGCGTCGAGATGGGCATAAACCATGGACGGCTTACGGTGATCGCGCCCATCGAGGACGGGCCGGCCATGCGCGCCGGGCTGCGCGCGGGCGATGTGATCTTGGCCGTGGACGGCAAGCTCACCGATGATCTCACCGTCTCGGACGTGAGTGGACTACTGCGCGGACCGACCGGCAGCGCCGTCGAGCTAACCATACGGCACCGTGGCAGCGAGGAGGCCCGGGACATCACGGTTGCCCGAGGTCCAGTGAGCGTCCACGTGGTGAAAGGGTTTCGCCATCTCGGGCCTGGGCGGTGGGACTATCTGCTCGAGCGCGACACGGGCGTGGCCTACATACGCGTGTCGAGCTTTCAGGGCAATACGATCGACGATTTCGATCGCGTGCTCGACGAGTTGCGCGGCATCGGCATCAAGGCGCTGATTCTCGATCTGCGCTTCAATGGCGGCGGTTTGGTTTCCCAGGCCATCGACATGGTGGACCGGTTCATCTCCGAGGGGCTCATTGTCTCCACCGTCACACGCCGCCAGGCGGTTCGCGAGTATCGAGCGCACCGCGAGGGTTCGTTCTGTGACGCCAGACTGGTGGTGTTGGTCAACGGCGCCTCCGCCAGCGCCGCGGAGATTGTCGCCGGCGCCCTCCAGGCCCACGGGCGGGCTACGGTGGTGGGCAGCCGCTCCTTCGGCAAAGGCGTGGTCCAGCACATCATTCACCTGCGCGATCGTTCGGCGGCGCTACGCCTGACCGTGTCGTATTACACACTACCCAACGGCCGCGTCGTGCACAAAACCCCGGCCAACACCGCCACGAACAACTGGGGCATCATCCCCGACGTCGAGGTGGTTCTGACTGACGAGGAGCTTGAAGCCGTGCAGGAGAGCCGCCGCCTGGTGGACGGCGCCGTCGAGTATCCGACGACGCAATACGCAAGCGGTGTCCCCGCCACTACCGCCCCAACAGAACCGACAGCGCCGAGCATCCTGGTTGACCGTCAACTGGCCAAAGCCATCGACATTGCAACCCGGTAGGACCGCTTGAGCATCAAACACCCCATTCTTCGCCGGATCGCGCTCGCCGTCGCCGCCTTGGCGGCGGCGTACTGGCTTTTCGCCGACACCGTCCGGCATTACACCCACAGGCCGGCCGATCCCAACCTCATCCGCTTCTCCCATTTCGGCACCTACCAGGATTTCCAGACTTGGGGTGAGGTGTTGCGCGCTTTTGAGGCTGAGCATCCCGGACTCCGGGTTCGCCAGGAGTACGTCAGCGGCTGGTACGGAATGTATGACACCAAGCTGCGCCGGCAGATTCTCTCGCAGACTCTGCCCGAGGTGGTCCTGGTGCAGTACGGGCCGTTCCAAAGCATCGCGGAGCACTTCGAGGTGCTCGATGATGGGCTGGGCGACCCCGGCGCGCCGCGCTCCGCAGGGATCTTGCTGGACGAATTGGACCCCATCGCACTGAGTTGCTTTCAAGTGGACGGGCGGCAACGCGGATTGCCGGTCTCCGGCGGACCCCGTGATTCAGAAACACTTCGTGGTAGCGGGGCAGACCCGCTGATGACTCGCCGGCCGGCGTGACTTGCGGCGGAGTCAATGTGGTTCAAACGACCAAGACCATCGCGATCAGGAGGTAGGTGGTAATGCTGATGACGTCGTTGCAGGTGGTGACGATAGGCCCGGAGGCAATGGCCGGGTCCACGCCGACGCGGCGGAAGAAGAAGGGCAACAGGATTCCCAGCGCGGCGGCTACCAGGATTGCGGCTCCCATCCCCAATCCGACCGCCCACGCAACGCCGGGCGTTGAATAGCCCTCGGTGCTCACCTGCCCAATACGCTGCAACGTGGGCAATGCAATCCAGGCGATGGCGAACGAGAAGAGCCCGCACAGCGGCGCCATCAACAGGGCGATACGCCCCTCGCGGAAAAAGGCCAGGGACAGCTTACTGGCTGCTAGATCGCCCGAGGCGATACCGCGGATGATAATCGTCGAAGTCTGCACCCCGCAGTTGCCACCCATCGCACCGATCATGGGAATGAATGCCACAATAGCGGCGGCCGCCAGTTTGTTCAGGTGCGGCTGCGCCAGCAGGATCACCGTCGCCGAAATCGTCATCATCACAAACGCCGGCAGCAGCCATTGAAACCGAATCCGGGCCGCGCGGACCACCGAGGGTGTCTCCAGCTCCGTCGGGTCGGTGCCCGCCATGTGGTAGATGTCTTCGTCAACTTCTTCCTCGACGACGTCCATCACGTCATCGTGGGTGATGCGGCCGAGGAGCTTCTCGTCCGCATCGACGACGGGCACTGCGGGCACGTCGTACTTGCGGAACACGTGTACGACTTCCTCCTGGTCGTCGGTCACGCGGACCGTGATGGGGTCGATCTCGCAAATGTCCGCCAGCCGCCGGTCCGGCGGATTCGTAACCAGACGCCGCAGGGGAACCAGACCGTGGAGGCGCCCGTCTTCCTCGACCACGTAGACGTAGTGAATCTCCTCTTCCTCGGACGCCCGGCGGACGGCTTCAACCGCCTCGCCCACGCTGGCGGTGTGCGGCAAGGCCAACAGGTCCGGCGTCATGATGCCGCCGGCAGTGTCCTCGTCGTATTCGAGCAGGCTCTCGATGCGCTCCGACTTCTCGTCGGGGACGTGTTCGAGGATTCCTTCGCGCTGTCCTTCGTCCAGCTCGCCCAGCACGTCGGCGGCGTCGTCGGGGGGAAGCTCGGTGACGATCTGTGTCAGGGCGGCGTCATCGAGGTCCTCGACCACCTCCCCGCGGTCGGCCTCGTCCAACTCGACCACCACCTCCGCGGTCATTCGCGGGTCCATGGCGAAGATAAGGCGGGAGCGTTCTTCGTCGTCGAGCAACTCGAACGCTTCAGCCACATCGGCGGGGTGCGCCGCCGCGAGGACCTCGGGCAGCGCGGTGTCGTCAGCGCGTTCGAGAAGCTCGGCGATCCGGTCGTATAGTTCCTGCGCTTCGAAGCGCATGGGCGGCTCCTTTGGTCACCGTAGCGTTTCCACAAAGGCCGCATTATGGTGCCGCCGCCGGCAAATGCAAAGCAATACGGAACCCTTCGGGGTGTGGCCGAGGGTAGAGCAAGAGCCGGACGCGTGGTACAATCCCGGTGCCGGACTCACACCCAGATTAGGGATCGACCATGGCACTGCGAGTCTACCGGGAAGACGATGCGAAGCTGGATTACCTCAAAGAGCGTAACGTCGCCGTTATCGGGTACGGCAACCAAGGACGGGCACACGCGCTGAACCTGCGCGACTCGGGTCTGACGGTCATCGTTGGTCAACGCCCGGGCGCGGGCTTCGAGCGTGCCGTCGCGGACGAGTTTACCCCCGTGCCCGTGCCGGAAGCCACAGGCCAGGCGGACTTGGTCGTGCTGACCTTGCCGGACGAAACCGCGGCCGCAACTTACGCTGAATCGATCGGCCCAACACTGCGGGCCGGCAAGACGCTGGGCTTCGTCCACGGATTCAACATTCGCTTCGGATTGATCGACCCGCCGGACGGCGTGGACGTCGTCATGGTGGCTCCCAAGGGCCCCGGCAGCCTGCTGCGCGCGCTGTACGTCGAGGGCAAAGGGCTGCCCTCGCTGGTAGCGGTGGAACGGGACGCCAGCGGCCAAGCCCTGGCGACGGCGTTGGCGTGGGCCGCCGGCATCGGCTCGACCCGTGCCGGAGTCGTCGAGACCACTTTCGCCGCCGAGACCGAAACCGATTTGTTCGGCGAGCAGACCGTGCTTTGCGGGGGTGTGACCGCTTTGATGAAGGCGGCGTTCGAGACCTTGGTCGAAGCCGGGTATGAGCCGGAATTCGCCTACCTCGAATGCGTCCACGAGCTGAAGCAAATCGTCGATTTAATCTACGAAGCAGGGTTGAGCGGTATGCGGGCGCGGATCTCCAACACGGCCGAGTACGGCGACCTCACCCGAGGCCCTCGGATGGTCAGCGAAGCAACGCGCCGCGAAATGCGCCGGGTGCTCGACGAAATCCGTTCCGGCGAGTTCGCCCGCGAGTGGCTCGCGGAGTGCCGCGCGGGTCGGCCGTGCTTCGACAGACTCTTCGCCGAAGATGCGAACAGCGATTTCGAGAAGGCCGGACGCGCTGTCCGTCAATTGATGCCCTGGCTGGCCGAAAAGACGTAATCGACGCCCCCGGATGGGATCAACCGCGCAACCGGAGGCAGTCGACGATCCACCAGAAGAACTCAAGAGCCTGGGGCGGCGCTGGGGGCCGAGCCATCCGACTCGGCCCGCTCCGGGATGTGCCGGCGTACACTGCGTAAGAGCCGGTTGACGACAAACACCCCCACGACGAAGTACGCGACTGCGAGTGTCAACACCACCCCTTGCCGGTCCCCAAGCTGCCACAGGAGGGTCATCCAGGCCGCGGTGAAAAGTGTCGGACCGGTACTGCGCCACCCCAGCCGTAGCGAAACGCCAGTCGCGGCGACTCCGATCCGCACAATGACGGCCAGCACCAGGTCGCTCAGTACCGCACCGTAACACGCTCCCCAAATGCCGTATTGCAACGTGAGCACCATCAGGATGAACGCTTTCAATACCAGGTAGATGACGCTCAGCCACAAGAACCGGGCTTCCCTGGACAGCGCGATGTAAATGTAGCGCAACTGGTTGGCCAGCAGTGCCGGCGCGAGACACCAGATCGTGATCTGAACGACCCTTATACTGTCCCCGTAATCCGCCTTCTTGAGCACTAGCGGGATGAGCAACGGGGCGAAGGCCCACGCCGCCAGGGCCAGAGCGAGGCCGGCGATCCATTGAATCAAACACAACTGGGTCGACCAGCGGCTGAACTCCCCGCGATCTCCACCGGCCAACCGGCACAGTCCCGGAAACGTCGGGATGCTGACCGCCCCGTTGAGGACCTGGCCGACCGGGTTCACCACCCGCTTACCCGCCGCGTATACGCCCACCACGTGATCGGGCATGAGGATCGCCAGGATGAAGTACTCGAGTTCCATGGCCAGGCGCGCCACCGCCGCGGTCAACGCAACGACGACCGACCCGCCGAGCAGCGCGCGCACCTCCGCGAGGCGCCAGCGCACCTGCCCCCGCCAGGCGTCCCCCCACAGTGCGATCGCCGCGTAGAACATCATCACGAAGTTGGCCACCATCCACACCGACAACGCCGTGGTCAGCCCGCCATCGAGCGGGCGCAGCACGGCGAGCACCATCGCCAGCCCAACGACCTTGTGGCCAAGGAACCAGATCATCCAATGCTCCATCTTTTGCAGACCGCGCAGGGTGGCGGAGAAGACCATCGAAGGACCGAAGCTCAGGATGTTGATGCCGGCGAGCACGGCGCCCCAACCCGCAGTCTCGATGGAATAGGCCGCACAGGCGATGACGATCAGAACTACCGAGCAAGCCGCCGCAAAACCGCACGCCAGCGGCAGGGAGATCGCTACGTAGTAACTGGGGGATTGCTTGCCCTCGGCGACGAACTTGGTGAGGATGGTGCCCAGCCCCATCGAAATCACGAAGATGACGATGTTCACCATCCCCATGATGACCGCATAAACACCGAACCGGCTCGGACCCAGGTGCGACGCGATCAGCAGCATGGTCAATAGCTGCACCACCAGTCCCGCGGGGATTACCAAGAAGCCGATTTGCACTTGGCGGTGGACGTTAGCCATCAATACGCTCGCCGGTGTTTCCAAGTAAGAAGTAGAAAAGAACGCTACCGTATCAGTCCGCCACCGGGGGATCAATCCGGCACGCCAAGGGGCCTCATTCTTTACGCCGCTCACAAGCTGAGGAACGACGTCACACGCGCTTCCCGATCACCGTACTCGACTCGTACGCGAATTCTGCGTCCGCCAGACCGGCGCTCGGTTATCGCGTGCAACTTCCCGATCGCGTTGCCACGGAATTAGGTCGGAGGAATCGTCGCCTCGCTGTGGGATGTTTCCAGTCCAGGACGTGGCGGGTTTGAACTGTCTCTGCTCCAAGACATGGTCCTATAAAACCTAGCGTCGTCACGTTTGCAGGATTTCCTATGTCGCGCAGAGTGCCTAGTTTGACAACGTATCGTATTATGTAAGCAGTTCTCGCCATCTACAAGTCCCGTCGCGCGATGGCCTGAACGGGGGGGATTATGAAGAGTTCTGCCGACAGGACGGGGCGAACGCCTCGAGCCCTATCTTCCCGAATTTGCCGGAATACCACAGTCCGATAACGACCCCACTCGGCGGTCGTTCGAGCTTACCGGTGCCCACCAAGGGCCCAGTCAAACAAGAGGGGAAAGCCATGCAAAGCGGTACCAGATTGATTAATGTCTTAGGTTTCGTGATGTCGTGCGGTGTGCTCGCGTTCCTGGTCGGCGCATGCGCCGCGTACCCGGGCCAGTCTCCGGGTGTGCAGCCTCCGACTGAGCCGATCGTGGCCAGCGAGGTGGTCGAGACGGGCGACGAGCTCGATCTTGCGAACGGCGCGATCAACCGTGTAGGTAGCGCATCCGTCAGTTACAACGAGTTCGATGCGATGGACGATGACCCTCCCGCGGTCGGTGACCCGCCCGACCGTGGCGGTTGGGTGCCGGTACCTGACGGCGTGCTCGTGCCCGAGGTTCTCACGATAAACGGCGTGTACTCGCTCGGTCTGGAGGGGCGTCCCTTTTCCTTCCTGCATGGCTACCTGAACAATCCCGACCTCGACGGGTTCTCGCTGCGGGCCAAGTGGCACGAGGTAGAACCGGAGGAAGGTCTCTACGACTGGTCGATGTTCGATTCGGTCATCGAGCACGCCGCCGCTTATGGCAAGAAGGTGATGCTGCGTGTGCTGCCGGGCGTGCATGCGCCGCAGTGGG
>JAUWNF010000728.1 GCA_030612785.1 Phycisphaerales bacterium | reverse complement strand
AGCAGAAGGTGACTCCAGAAAGCCGCGCCATCCAGCGCAATGGCGTGTTTGCTGAAGTACATGGTTCCCGAAGCGCCGATCGCGGTGATCAAGCCAAGGATCACGACGCTCGCCCGGCGTTTGAGCCCGAAGCCGTCCTCCAGAAATGCAATCGCCGGCTGCAACATGCTGAGCGAGCTTGTCACCGCCGCCAGAAAGAGCAGCCCGAACCACATCGCCCCGAAGAAGCTTCCACCGGGCATGAAGTTCATGATCGCCGGCACGGTCACGAAACCCAGGCCGAACGTGCTGCCCTTGGCGTTTTCCGCGCCGAGGAACAGGAAGGCCGTCGGAACGACGATCATCCCGCCGAGGATCACCTCGCAAACCTCATTGGTGCTGGAAGCGCTAAGCGATGTGAGCACGACGTCATCGTTACTGCGAAGGTAGCTCGAATAACAGAGGATGAGTCCGAAGCCGACGCTGAGGCTGAAGAACATCTGTCCGGATGCCGCGAGCCAGACTTGCGGGTCCTTGAGATCGTCCCACTTGGGGTTCCACATAAACCCGAGTCCCGATGAGATGTCCGGCAGTGTGAGCACACGGACGAGTATGATGACGGCGCAAATGAGCAATGCCGGCATGCCCCATTTGCAGAAGGTCTCGATCCCGCGCGTGATGCCGTGATAGATGATGAAGAAATTGACGAGAAAGCACGTGATCACGAGCCAGACCATTCGGCCACCCTTGAACAAGGCGCCGTGCTCGATCAGCCCGCAACTGGTCTCGGAATGCTCGGTCGTCGCGGCGACGACCGCCTGCACCTCGGCGGCGTGGTCGGTGGCGTCGGCGGTTGCCTTGGCGAACATCTCGGCGAATCCGCCCCTGACAAACTCGATGAAGTAGTCGAGGCACCACGCCTCTAGGACGACGTAGAACGTGTAAATGACCACGGGAATCAGGAGTGCCATCGCTCCGACAGCCTTGGCCGGGGCGCGCCTCCACAAGGCATAGAGGATTCCCGGCGCGTTGTTCTGCCCGTATCGCCCGCCGAGGCGGCCCATCGTCCACTCGCACCAGGCGATTGGAATGCCGAGCAGCAGGAAGCTGATGATGTAGGGGATCATAAAGGCCCCGCCGCCGTTGTTGACGGCCTGGCCCGGGAAGCGCAGGAAGTTGCCCAGCCCGACGGCCGAGCCGGCCACCGCCAGCACCACGCCAAGCTTTGAACCCCAGTGTTCCCTCTTTGGCAGAGCCAGTTCAGGCGTATCGCTCATGGATGGTTACTCAGGCAGGTCCGCACCGACAATCACGAAGGTCATGCTTCCGCGCCGGCACGATCTTACCCGACGGAACTCGCTTGGCAACGGTTGCTCCGTCGATGCAGGAAAGCTATCCTCTCGCCCTCCCGCCGACTCAAAGGCGCGATCCTGAATACCAAAGGACGGAGCCCGCTATGCCCAATCTCGAAGATTTAACATCCAAGATGGCGGACTTCGTTTGGTCCGTGCCGCTGTTCTTGCTCCTGCTCGGATGCGGGCTGATCTTCTCCATCGTCAGCAAGTTCGTACAGTGGCGAATCCTCAGTCATGGCTATGCATGCATCCGGGGGCA
>JAUWNF010000698.1 GCA_030612785.1 Phycisphaerales bacterium | reverse complement strand
CGGCAGTTCGAGCGGCAGTTCGGACTCGTCCAGCGCGATGCACTCGCCGTTTTCGCCGTGCAGCACGGGGATCGGCTCCCCCCAATACTTCTGGCGGCTGAACACCCAGTCGCGCAGCTTGTAGTTGACCGCCGCCTTGCCGAGACCGTCTTGCATCAGCCAGGCGGTGATTCTCTCAATGAACTCGGGGGTCGTGAGACCGTCGAACTTGCCCGAGTTGATCGCCGCACCCTCGCCGACGAAGGCTTCCAGCAGAAGGTCGGGGTGGTGCGCAAAGAATGGCACGGCCACCTGATCCGTCCAGGCGGGGTCACCGTCGAGCATCGCAGTCAAGTTCAACGCGGTGAAGTTCATCGCGTTGGCGGTGCTGATCATGCCCTGAGCCAGAACGTCGAGGATGTTGGTTCGTTTGGTTCGCGCGGCCTGTTCCCGATCGAAGCGCTGTTCCGTCAATTGTTCGTGGAGCCAGTCGTTGTCCGCTTGGACCACGGCCACTACGGGCAGATTGAAGACCTTGGCGAACTCGAAGTCGCGGGTGTCGTGGGCGGGGACGGCCATGATCGCCCCGGTGCCGTAGCCCATCATCACGTAGTCGGCGACCCAGATAGGAATCTTCTCGCCGTTAACCGGATTGAGCGCGTAAGCCCCGGTGAACTCGCCGGTTTTCTCCTTGGTATCGGCGGTGCGGTCGAGTTCGGATTTCTTCTCGGCGGCGGCCACATAGGCCGACACCGCAGCGCGCCGGTCCGGCATGGTGATCCGGTCGACCAGCGGATGCTCCGGGGCGAGCACCATGTAGGTCGCGCCGAAGAGCGTGTCCGGGCGCGTGGTGTAGACGCGAATGGTGTACGCTTCCGGAATAGGAGGGAAGCCGCCCTGGGCGCGCCGCTTACGCCACGACTCCTCGCTGTCGATTGTCGGAGCGCCGGCGGCACCGGAGACAATGGGAAAGTCAACCTCTGCCCCGGTGCTCTTGCCGATCCAGTTGCGTTGCATGAGCTTGATCGGCTCAGGCCAATCGAGCCGATCGAGATCGCCCAGCAGACGATCAGCGTACCTGGTGATGCGCAACATCCATTGACGTAACGGACGCCGGAAAACCGGATGATTACCGCGCTCGCTGCGGCCTTCGTTGGTGACCTCCTCGTTGGCCAGCACCGTGCCCAGCGCCGGACACCAGTTTACCGGGACCTGGTCAATAAACGCCAAGCGCTGATGGTCGATCACCCGGCGCCGTTGCTGCTCGTCGAGGTCGTCCCACTTGCGATGGGGCGTGCTCTCCGGGGCGCGGACCAGACCGCAGCCGTCATCGACGCCCCACTGGCCCCGTTCCAGCATCATTTCAAGTTCGCTGATCGGACGGGCGCGCCCCTTGCAGGGCTGGCCCTGCTCGTCGGGCCAATCGAAATCCTCGTCATACCAACTGTTGAACATTTGCAGGAAAATCCACTGCGTGTGGGCGTAATACTCCGGCACGCAGGTCTGGACCTCGCGGTCCCAATCGTAGCTGAAGCCGAACATCTTCATCTGCCGGCGCATGTTGTCGAGGTTGCTCTGCGTGGTGACGGCCGGGTGCACGCCGTGGCTAATGGCGTACTGCGCGGCGGGCAGCCCGAAAGCGTCGTAGCCCATGGGGCGCAGGACGTTGAAACCACGCATCCGCTGGTAGCGGCAGTAAATGTCCGGGGCGCAGTAGCCCAGCGGGTGGCCCACGTGCAGACCCGCACCACTGGGATAGGGAAACATGTCCAGCACGTAGCACTTGGGTTTCGACCCGTCGAAGCCGGGGTCACCGGGATTGCCCACCGCGAACGTTCGCTTGGATTC
>JAUWNF010000499.1 GCA_030612785.1 Phycisphaerales bacterium | reverse complement strand
CAGCGGCGATTGGGGGCTGGTGTGCCTGGCGTACAACTTCAAGAGGCTATTTTCCCTCCAAACCGCCTGACCCATCCCCGGGGAGTCCTCCGCGCCGCCTCTCTTGGCCCCAATCCCATCCCAAACGACAAGTCGCCGCCGCGCTCCGATCATCAAACCACCTGCGCTCACCAGTTGGACGATTCCGTGCGAGCGGACACGGATCGGCGCGTCGGAGAGGCGGAGAGGCGGATCTCAAGTCCGACAGACTGCTAGGCTGGATCATTCACATTCCCACAGACAATTGAACGCAGAGACGCATCCCGGTTTCCGATTTTCGGGAACCACAGCCGCAACCATGCGTCCAACTCACCAGCGGACGGAGGGTATCAGCGACTGTGGGTCTGGGTATCTGACTTGGAGGCTGCTGCGATGAGCCGGAAACTTCTGCCAGGAATGCTGCTGGGGACAATGCTGATGGCGGGGTCATCTGCCCCGACGATGGCCCAAGGGTTGATTGTGGTGGACAAACCCGTGGTGATACCGCTCCCGCGCCCTTACCCTCCTCCGCATCCTCGTCCACACCCTTTTATGCCGCTCACGGTGAAGAAGCTGGGGGTCTCCACCGAGATCGTCGACGCGGTGGCCATCACTCGGATCGACGAAGTCTTCGCCAACCACAACAAAAGACAAGTCGAGGGGACCTACATCTTCCCCCTGAACGACGACATCAGCATTAGCAAGTTCAGCATGTACATGAACGGCAAGGAGGTCACCGGACGCGTCCTGGACCGCGAGGAAGCTCGGCGCCGGTACGAAGCCATCGTGGCGAAGATGCGCGACCCGGCCCTGCTGGAGTACCTGGGCACGCGTATGTACCAGGCCAGAATCTTCCCCATCCCGCCCGGCGGCGAGGCGCGGATCAAGCTGGAGTACTCGCAAACCCTGACCATCGACGACGGGTTGGTGCGCTATCGCTTCCCGCTGGGGACGGCCAAGCATTCCGCGGCGCCCCTCGAGTCGGTTTCGATGCTGGTCGAGATCGACAGCCGGATTCCGATCAAGAGCGCCTTTTGCCCCACGCACAACGCGTCCGTGGTGCGCTCGTCCGATTCTCACGCCTCGGCGAGCTTCGAGGCCGCCCAAATCACCCCCGGCCACGACTTCATGCTCTACTATTCGCTGAGCGAGAAGGAGTTCGGCCTGAGTCTGCTCACCTACCGCGAGTCGGGACAAGACGGGTTCTTCCTGGCCCGGATCGCCCCGAAAGCTCAGGTGGATCCCAATCGTGTGCTACCCAAAGACATTTGTTTTGTGGTGGACGTTTCGGGGAGCATGGCCGGCGCGAAGCTCGCCCAGGCCCAGCGGGCCCTGAAGTTCTGCCTGGCCAACCTCAACCCGCGCGACCGCTTCAACCTGGTCGTCTTCTCACACGAACCCTGGTCATTCCGCAAGGAATTGGCCCCCGCCGACCAGGAGACGATCGCCGAAGCCCACCAGGCCATCGAGCGCTTCCAGGCCAACGGCGGCACGAACATTAACGACGCGGTCCTGGAGGCCATGAAGACCGCATCATCTCCGACCGAGGAGCGCCCTTACCTGATCGTTCTGCTGACCGACGGGCAACCCACGATCGGCGTTACCGATCCGGATGCCATCCTGGCCAACGTACGGGCGGCCAACTCCAAGGCCGTGCGGCTCTTCGTGTTCGGCATCGGCAACGACGTCAACACCAAGCTGCTGGATCGCCTCGCGGAGGACAACCGTGGGGCGCGGGACTACGTCGGCGACTCCGAGGACATCGAAATCA
Source organism: Phycisphaerales bacterium (assembly GCA_030612785.1). Classification (GTDB taxonomy): domain Bacteria; phylum Planctomycetota; class Phycisphaerae; order UBA1845; family UBA1845; genus JAAEQG01. Next base: position 1,589 of record JAUWNF010000499.1, on the reverse strand, counting down.
AGGTCTCCAGCTTCTACCGCAAGGTGGCCAACCCGGTGCTCAGCGGGCTGCGGCTCGCCTGGGGCGATCTCAGTACGCATGATGTTTTCCCGCAGATGCTGCCGGACCTGTTCTGCGGCACGGACGTGGTGGTGGTGGGGCGTTACAGTGGCATCGGCCACAAGGCGCTTGAACTGACCGGGTCGCGCTACGGACGCGAACATCGGTTTGTCTATGAAGCCGACTTCCCCGCCGTCGCCACACAGCACGAGTTTGTGCCGCGGCTGTGGGCTGTCCGCAAGATCGCTTTCTTGCAGGACCAGATTCGCCTGCACGGCGAAAACTCCGAACTCAAGGACGCCATCATCAAGCTGGCCAAGGAGTACGGCATCATCACCGACTACACCGCGTACCTGGTCCTGGAAGAAGGCGAACAGATGGTGCGCCGTGGCGGACGGCGACACTTCCTGGCCGAGCAAATCCAGGCCGATACGTCGCTGCAGCGCCGTGCGAAAGCTGCGCCGGCCGCCGAGGCAGCCGATGCCGGCGCCGCCGCCAACTACGTCTCCATGCGGAACAAGAAGATGGCCGTCTCCCCGACCAGTGCCTACGTGCTCGACTTCGACGCCGGCGGGGCCGAACGAACCTCGCGGGCGCCCGCCATCCGGCGCGTGGCCAACCGCACGCTCTATAATCTGGACGGACGCTGGATCGACAACTCCCACGATCCGAGTCGCAAAACGGTCAAGGTCAAAGCCTACAGTGCGGAGTACTTTGAGTTGGCCCGGCGCAGCCCGCTGGCGGCGCAGATGATGGCCGTTGGCGAGCGCGTGATCTTTGTGCTCGACGGACAGGCGTACGAGATCATCCCGGCTTCGTAGAGCCCGGAGGGTGCCCCGTTCGTCCCCCACCCGCCAGCGCGCCAGCGCAAGAGAAAAGGCCGCGCAATTCCCCAATACGCGGCCTTTCCTCCTCGAAGGGGCCCGCCGGTTCGGGCAAGAGGCGAACGCTCACGCTAGCCCGGTTCCCGCAATGGTAAGCTCCCCATGTGAGCGCCGGCGGCGGGCTTCCCTTCGAGAGGCCCCCACCCCTCCCCCTATGGGGTGGTGTGCCAATCTTCGCAACTTCTGGTCTCTCACTGGGCTGTTTATGCAAACCGTGTGCCACAAACCGGCGATCTGTCGACTGGTTCCATAACTGCTTATACGAAAAGAGGTTGCATGGCGCGGCGTTTTCCCGCCGATTCGCCCACAGGCCAACTTGGGGGATGACACCCCACGAGCACCCTACCCGCCTGGGCAGTATCACCCCCCCTGCAATACTGATCCGAGCCCCAAGCGCAAGCGCGGGGTTTGTCTACCGGTTTCTCCTCCCCGATCACACGGCAAGTACTAATATCGGACGACCCGCGCGCATCGCGCCGCGACCACCACCGACTTGCAAGGCCCCAACGTCCACCATTCCGATCTTGAACCTTGAACCTTGGACCTTGGACCTTGGACCTTACGAACGATTCCTTTGGCTGAAAGCCGATAGCTTTTTGCGAAACGAACCCATTTGCGAACCTTGGCCCAGAACCCAAACGGTGATAACCTTCCTGCGATGCAAAC
>JAUWNF010000465.1 GCA_030612785.1 Phycisphaerales bacterium | reverse complement strand
ACACCGGGGTCAAGACTGATATCGGGTGCTTACGGCGGAAAATGAACGAGATTTACCCCCTACGAGCCGGCTGCGGCGCGGGCCTGACGCTCCGAAGACAGCCTCCGAGCCGCCCACGGCGCACTCCTTCCCTATGCCGGTACCCAGGCCAGATCGAGGATCGTGTTCGTCGGCTTCTCGGTGTTGAACACGGCCTTGATGGGCATGCCGATTTTGGGCTTTCCCTCCTTCATGTAGCTCATCAGCTTGGTGCAGACGCCCTCGAGCTCGACGCTGATGAGTGGGCAGGGGATCGAGGCTCGAAACGGCGCCCCGGGATAGAGAATTTCGGTGTGCGTATAAACCTTGCCTGTGGTGGGGGCGTCGACCCACTCCATCGGGTGCCAGCAATCCGGGCACTCGCAGCGCGGCGGCACCCACAGACGCTTTTCCGCGCAATCAGGGTTGGTGCATCGGGTGGCAAGAATCTTCTTCTCACGCAAGCCCTTAAAAAACTTGCCCCACCCGCCGTAGCTGTGGATGTGGTACCAGTCTTTCTGGTTCTTAACCACCAGCGGATCTTCGTTGAGGACCTCGGCGACCGTGCCGTTGAGTTCAATCGTCATGGTTTTACCTTTCCGTTTCGACCGTCTGACGACGGATACGATGCTCTTGGTTTTCAAACGACCGCGCGGGCAACGAGCCGCGGGCTTGAGCCCGCGCGGACTGAAGTCCGCGGCTCCTTTACGGTTTCTCCAGAATCGCGCAGGTTACGTGACTGCCGGTGCCGGCGTGCGAGATCGCACACCCCCGCTTGGCATCTTTCACTTGCAGGTCGCGGAAGTCCGCCGGTTTCTTCTTGCCGTAGCGCGCCCATCGCTCGGGATCGGCGTGGAATTTGGCCCACTTGCCCTGGAGCTGCCACAGGACCTCGACCATCTGGAAGATCCCGGTGGCGCCGACCGCGTGCATGGACCCGATCAGCCCGCCGGAAAGGTTGGTGGGCAGCTTGCCTTCGTAGTAGGCCTCGCCGGACTCGATGAACTCGCGTCCGCGCCCGTAAGGTCGCAGGCCGATGTCCTCGTAGGTCTGAATGTCACTGATCGTGAACGCGTCGTGGGTTTCGAGCAGGTCGAAGTCCTCAACCGGGTCCTTGATGCCGGCCATGTTGTATGCCAGGTAGGCCGCCATCCGCGAGGCCAGGAAGGAGCTGAACCCGGGCCACTCGTGCCGCCGGCTCGTGAAGTAGTCTTTGTAGGTCTCCTCGGTCTCGTTGGGCAGCAGCAGAATGGGCATGTCGCGCCGGTCCGCAGTCCGCAGGGTATGCGACCCCCCGCAGATCGCTTTCAAGAGGATCGGCTGGTCGGTCAGTTCGTGCGCGACCTTCTCGTCCGCCAGGATGAGAATGGCCGCCCCGGTGCTCATCACGCAGCACTCCAGGAACGAGAGCGGATCGGAGACGGTTTCGTTCTTCACCACGTCCTCGATGGTGTACTTGCCCGGGTTCTGCGAGTAGGGCGTGTGGCGTGCGTATTCGTAGTTCTTGCAGGCAATCCGCGCCAGCGTCTCGCGCGGCACGTTGTTTTCGTACTGATAGCGCTGGGCCATCAAGGCGTAGTAGGCGGCGTACATCCAGCCCAGTTCGCTCTCGAAGTCCTTGCAGGCGGCGCTGGCGATGTACGCGTTGCCCACTTTGGTGGACACGTCGTCCATCCGCTCCCAGCCGACGATGGGAACGCAATCGGCGTATCCGCTGGCGACGGCCTGGGCCCCGGCAAGCACCGACGAACCGCCCGTGGCCCCGCCGGTCTTGACCTCGATGTTGCCCAGCGGGTCGAAGCCGAGGTAGTCGTGAATCTTGGCCGCCGCGAGGAGCTGGTCCCCGAAGTGGTCGGCAAACTGGGAGTACACGCACCAGTTCACCATCCGACGCAACTTCTCGGGATCGACCTTGAGGTCGTTCTCCTCGACGGTCATGCGCATGGCCTCGGTGCACAACTCGCTAGTGTTTTTTTCCGGGTAGCGCTTCCGAAAATCGGTCATCCCGCCGGCGACGACGTAGACGGGCCTCTCGAACTTCGGAATCCGCAGGTTGCCAGGTCCGAATCTGATCATAATTCTTCCACCTTTCGCCAATTCACGTGAAAAACCAACTATCCAAGCTGTGTTGCTTCCTCCATGGCCGGGCAGTTTAGCGGCGATTCGCCTCCCTGTAAAACCGGGGTGCTGAGTACGTACGCCGCGTTGTGTGGCACGGGTAAGCGGAGCCGCAGTCAGCGGCGGAGCTTACCCGTGGACAACCGATTGAAGCTGTTCCCACGGGTAACGAGTGCCCCACCCTTCGGACGGGACACTCGTTACCCATGCCACACCACCTGGACGCCAAACACGTAGGCCGCCGAAGGCGGCATGACGACTCTCACCGAATACGGTATTCTTGCCGAAAGCGGTATCGGAACGTGCGAATGGCCCCGGGGAGAAACCATATGACCCGTGCCGTCAAGGATTCGAAGAGGCCGGGCTTGACCTCGATCGAGGTGCAGGCCGCCTGCGATGCGCTGGGGAAACTCGCCCCGCTGGAACTTGCCCAGAGTTGGGACAACGTCGGGTTGCTGGCCGGCGACACGACGGCCAAGGTCAAGCGGGTCATGCTGTGCATCGATCTAATGCCGGAGGTGGTGGACGAGGCCGTCGCGGGCAGGGTGCAGATGATCATGGCCTACCACCCGCCGATCTTCAAGCCGGTGTCGCGGCTGGTCGCACCGGGGCCGACATCGGAGGCGGCTGTGCACCAGTGCATCGCCGGCGGCATCGCGGTCTATTCCGTACACACGGCCCTGGACGCCGCCGATGGCGGGACCAACGACTGTCTGGCTCAACTGTGCGGCATCACCGAGACCCAACCGATCGAATACGCCGAGGTCGGGCCGACGGAGTACAAGATCGTCGTGTTCGTGCCCGCCGACGAGACCGAGCGGGTGGCCGAAGCCATGTTCGCCGCCGGGGCTGGACGAATAGGCGATTACGAGAAGTGCAGCTTCCGCATCCCCGGCACCGGCACGTTCTTCGGCACCGAATCCACCAGCCCCGCCGTTGGCCAGGCCGGGCGCTTGGAACATGTGGGGGAGGTCCGCCTCGAAGCCGTCTGTCCGGCCACGTGCCTGCCTGCGGTGATCGAGGCAATGGTGCGCGAGCATTCCTACGAGGAGCCGGCGTATGATGTCTATCCGCTTCAAAAGCGCCCGGTGCGTGGCATCGGACGCGTGGGTCGCTTGCCTCGTCCGGTCACGCTCGCGTCCCTGGCCCGCAAGCTCAAGCGCGCCGCCGACGCGGCGTGCGTGTCTACCGGGGGCGATCCCAACCGTAAGCTGGAGCGGGCCGTCATCGTCGGTGGCGCTGCCGGATCGCTGCCGTTCAAGATTCCCCTGGGCCACCACGATGTAATCATCACCGGCGAAATCCGCCACCACGATGCGCGCGCGATCCGCCGCCGGGATTGCTCAGCCATCGCCCTGTCGCATTGGTCCAGCGAGCGCCCGGCGCTCAAACCGCTGGCCGCCAGACTCCGCGCGCTGCTCCCTGGCGTGACGGT
>JAUWNF010000550.1 GCA_030612785.1 Phycisphaerales bacterium | reverse complement strand
TGCTGGAGAGCATCCGCCTGGCGCTCCGGCGAAACACCGAGGCTCGAACCCAAACGGTCGAACGAAACGAGGTCTTGGCACGATTGCAGCAGCTAACCTCGAGAGAGCACCAGGTGTTCGAGCTGGTCGTGCAGGGGCGGTCAAACAAGGAAATCGCATCCGGACTGGGAATAGCCGACAAGACTGTCGAAGTGCACCGGGCAAGCGTCATGCGGAAAATGCGCACCGACACCTTGGCCCACCTCATTCGGCTGGCGATGACTGTTGGGATTTGAACGCTAAACACGTACCCTTTCGGAGAAAGGAGTGGGGCCCCCATCAGCTCGATAGCAAGTCCAGGCGCCAGCAGGCCAGGTGGTACTCGTTCATCGGGTCCGGGGGGAACTCCTGTTGATCGAACGCCATCCCGGTCCCCACGCACTTCTGGAACCACGTGCGTGCTTGCTGGGGTCGTTGCTTGAGCAGGCACAGTTCACCGGCATAGTAGAAGCTCTCGCACACCTGCTCCGGGTTGGTTTTGTCGGCGGCCTCGACCAGATCAGACGGGGCGAGTTCGCCGGAGAGGCACTGGAAGATTCTCGCCAACCAACGTCCGGGGACGGCCCCGCGGCGCGCGGCCTCGAGCACCTCGTCCGCTTCCGACAGGAGGCGCTGGGCATCGGCTTCGCGGCCCTGGACACCCAGCAATCGCGCCTGCTCTCGCAAGACCAGAAAGAGCCTGGCGTCGGCATAGAGAGAATGCTCCTTCATGCGAATGAACTGGCGGTAGTCGTCCGCCGCCTCGCTCAACCGGTCCTCGATCCACAGCACGGTAGCGCGCTGATAGTATTCCCAAGGCTCATCGTCAGAGATTCTCAGGGTCGCGGAGTAGTCCTCGATGGCCTTGCCATACTCCTTCAGGCACAGGTAAGCGAGCGCGCGGGAGCGGTAGGGCTGGGCTGAGGTTGAGCCCCGCTGCACCACCTGGGTGTATTTTTCGACCGCCTCACGATACCGTCCCTGCGTAGTGAGGACGTGGGCCTCAAACATAGTCCACCCTTCGGAGTCGCCGCCGAGGTCGATGAGCTTGCGTGCAGCCTCCATAGCGCCGTCGAAGTCCTCCGTCCGCAAGCACAGGAAAGCCATTCGTGTCCAGGCCAGAGTATGCTCACCGTCGCGAGCCAAGGCTTTCGTCATGCAGTTCCGGGCGATCGAAAGGTCCATGGTGGCGAATGATCGGAGATACCATGCCTCCGCCGTGTCCGGAGTCTCCGCGTTGGCCCGGGCAGCCAGGCGCTGAGCCCGCGGATCGTTCATGGTGTGGTACATTTCCGCCAGGAGGGCGTGGTAGGCCCACGGCGACGGATCGTGTTCCAGTCTGGGCTTGAGTGCTCCGATTGCATCAACGGCCAGGCTTTCGTCTCCAACCTGTCGCCCTGCCTTGAAACGAGCCTTCGCCCGCACCAGGTGCGCTTCCGGCAGATCGGGGTATCGGTCGGCGGCGGAGTCCGCCGGCCCGAGGCAACGCTGCACCCGTCCGGCATCGAGGTCCCACTGAATCTCCAAGATCACACGCCGTCCGTCGATCAATTCGCGGGCCCGCTGCTGCTCCAAGGAACGATCTTTCCACCAGGACCCGCCGAGCAGGCCGATCAGCCCCAACGTCAGTGCCACTGCCCCGAAGGCGATCCGCAGACGGTGCCTGCGCATCCTTTTGCGCAAGACGTAAAAGCTATTGGGTGGTCTAGCCAGTATCGGCTCATCATCGAGGTATCGGCGAAGATCCTCGCCCATCTCTTTCGCCGACTGATAGCGACGAGACTTTTCCTTCTCCAACGCCTTCAGAATGATGGTCTGGAGTTCGCCATCCACCCGATTCGAGAGAGAGGATGGGGGTGTGGGGGGCACTTCCTGAATGCGGCGGATCACCACGGACGGATGGCCGGTCATGTCGAACGGAACCGACCCGGTGAGCGCCTCGAACAACATCACCCCCAGGGCGTAGACATCGGTGCGGACGTCGATCTGCTCCGGCTTGCCGGCCGCCTGTTCCGGCGAAAGGTAACCGAGCGTTCCCAGGACCTGACCGGGCATGGAGACGGTAAGCGTCAGGGATTCTTCGGCGCCCGGCGTCCCGGTCGCCTTGGCGAGCCCGAAATCCAGGATGTGCAGCTCGTCATCGTCGTCGACCAGCACATTACCGGGTTTCAGGTCCCGATGAATCACGCCGTGACGGTGGGCATGTTCGACGGCTTCACAGAGGCGCGCGAATAGCCCGAGCGTGGCTTGCGTGTCGGGTCGGGCCTCAGCCAGGTAACGGTTCAGAGGTGCGCCCACCACGTAGTCCATCGCGTAGTACGGTTGACCGGAAGGGGTCTCACCACTTTCCAAGAGTCGCACAATGTTGGGATGTTGGAGGCGGGCGGCCAGCTCCACTTCCCGGGCGAAGCGGTGCCGGGCCGACGGCGAAGCGAATGGACCGGCAAGCATGACCTTGAGCGCCACGACCCGTTTAGTGGAAAGTTGAAGGGTTTTGTAGACCGCACCCATTCCCCCCCGACCAACTTCGTGAAGAACCGCGTATCCGGGTATGGTGTCCAGTTGCGGCCCCGATGCTGCCCGGGCTTGGGCCAACTGCGTCGCCTCCTCCTGCGCTGAGTCGATCAATTGGCGCTCGTGTTCGGTGGGGTCTTCATCTCTGTGGGGTTGCGTCACCCGGCCACTCCGGCCTCAACTGTAGCGTCGCCCCTTGTGGGCGGCGCACCCTCGTTTTTCGACTGTAGCGTCGCCCCTTGTGGGCGGCGCAGCTCTGAGTCCCGAGTCCCGAGGAATTCGTCCACTCGTTACCTTGTTGCCTTTTCTCGTCACCCCCAAGGGGTGACGCTACATGGGGAACCACCTCTGGGACGCTCATCCTGAATCGCTCAAGTATTGCGAGGCCGTCCCCATGATCTTACTCAGGTGTCGGTGCGCGCGTGCCCGCAGCATGTAGACGGCGCCGGGGCTACGGTCGAGCGTGGCCGCCACCTCTTCAACCGGTCGGTCTTCAAGATCGTACATCCGCACCACGGTGTGGTAGATTCGCGGAAGGTGCTCGATGGCTTTTTCGAGAC
>JAUWNF010000461.1 GCA_030612785.1 Phycisphaerales bacterium | reverse complement strand
TACGCGCTCTGGGCATCGCCAACTTGGCCCCGCCAGCTTCCGGAAAAGGGCCTTCCAAGGCCCAGGAGGGCCCCAGGTAGTGACAAACGCAAAACCGGGCTCTTATTCTACAAGGACTTACGATCGAAACTGACAAACCTGGGTTAGCGCCCCCCTCCCTGGGGACTATGATGAGGCTAGCGATGAAGGCGCTGCTCTATAACCCGGGACCGGTGCGGTGGATCGTGTGCAAGGTACTGGGCAGGGTCTGGCGTGGGGCCTACTGGTCGGGGCTTGCCGGGTTGCGTTACGGCGAGGTGCCCATCCCGGATCTGCCCACCGCGGAATGGGTCCGCCTGCGCACGTTGCTGGGGGGAATCTGCGGCACGGACCTGGGGCTGATTCTTCAGCGTAGTCATCCCGCCACCGTCCTGCGTTCCCTAACCAGTTTCCCGGTTATTCTGGGGCACGAAAACGTGGCGGTGATCGACGAGGTCGGTTCGGAGGTCCGCGGGTGGCAGGTGGGGCAGCGGGTCTGCGTGGAACCGGCGATCTCATGCGTCGCCCGGGGCATCGAGCCGCTGTGCCCGCCGTGCAGCCGGGGGCATTTCTCACTGTGCGAAAACATCACGGGCGGCAGACTGCCCGACGGCACGATGGTGGGCATGAACAACTTCACCTCCGGTAGTTGGGCACCTTGTTTTGTGGCTCACCACTCTCAATTGCACGCCGTACCGGATGGTGTAGCCGACGAGTCCGCCGTCCTGGTTGATCCGGTGGCCTGTGCCCTACACGCGGTTCTGCGACGGGTGCCCGAGGACGAAGAACGCGTGCTGATCGTCGGCGGCGGGGTTATCGGGCTGGGGATCGTCGCCTGTTTGCGCGCACTGGGATGTCGCTGCAAGGTGACCGCGCTCGTTCGACACGCACACCAGGCGGACCGGATATGTGCTTCCGGGGCGGACGCCGCGCTGGTCAGCCCACGGGGCGCAGCAGCGGCTGACCGCTACGACCAAGTGGCGGCTGCCGTGGGCGGGCGGCGCATCGCCGCGTTGTTCGGCCACCAGACCATGATTGGCGGGTTCGACGTGGCCTACGACTGTGTGGGTAGCGGGCAGAGCCTGACGGACTGCATGAACTTCGTCCGCGCCCGCGGCACGGTGGTCGAGGTGGGCACGGTGCAAATCAGCATTGTCGATTCGACGTCGCTTTGGATGTCGGAATTGACGGTGCTGGGCGCGTACGGACGGCAGCTCGAGCGCCGCGACGGCGAGGCCCAACACACCTACGAAATGGTCTTCGACCTGCTCGCCTCGGGCAAACTGGACGTTGGCGGTTGGCTCAGCCGCACTTACGCTCCCGCCGACTATCGCCGCGCTTTTGGCGAGCTGACCTCCCGGGAGACAAGTCGGATCATCAAGGCCGCCTTCGTGCACGCACCGTGACGAGGCGCCGCGGGTGATGAAAAAACGAGGGCGGTTCGTTTGCCGAACCGCCCTTGAGCTTGTCACGCAAGTTATGCTGGTCCGGCCGGAGCGGAGCCCGGGCCGAACTCAAGTCCGCTTAGCACGGAAACTTGAAGTACTTGCCCTTGTACATGGGCGTGGTGGCGACGAGATACGATCCACCCTTGGATTTGCAGACCGCCTTGATCGGCGTCTTGCCAAACTTGTGCCACAGCGTGTTCTTGGCGGTGGTAATCGTGGTGCACTTACGATTGGTGGGTGACCAACGGTTAATCTGGGCGGCGCTCACCTTGTGGATGACGGCCCCTTTGTCGATCCAGTGGCCGAACGTCTTCAGCGTCGCCGGGCTGGGGCGGCCAGCACCCGACGTTCCCTGCGTTTGAGTGTACAGGGTGCGGTAGGAATTGATCTTCTGCTGCCAGTAGTTCCTGAGCGTCGTGTAGTTGGTGTGGGACCCGGTGTTCCTCTTTGTTTTGTTCCAGGTTCTGTTTGTCGTTGCCATAGGCAATCTCCCTTTCAGTTAATTCTGCGTGACCAGCCAAGTCTACTCATGAATGCTCAGACAATCGGATGCCATGTTGCACCACTTGAGAACTAAACGGCTGGGACGACGGGGAATATGGGACTGTGCCGATAATATCGCTCGTCGCGCACGCCCGGCCCTCTTTGAGGGTTTGCAACAACCTTAAGACTTCCGCAGAAAAAAGTCTCCCTAACCTCTCCTGGTATCGCGGTTAACGAACGAAACCTTCGGGATACCCGGTGCTCTTCCTGGAGCCGGCCCGCCGCGCAGGAGGCTGTCGATTCAATCGTCCATGGCGATCCCCAGTGTAGCGTCACCCCTTGTGGGTGACGAAAAACGAGGCTGCGCCGCCCACAAGGGGCGACGCTACAGATTAAATCAACAGCCTGGCAGGGCCCGGTTTCAGGGCGCGTGTCACCCGGTGGCGCGTGTCACCCGGTTGTGAGTCAAGCAAGGGCGGGGACCAACCGATGTCTATCCCGTGCGGAGCGCCGTTTCCGGAGGACCGGAGCTACCGGTCGCGTAGGGGGGGGGCGGCGCGCCGCCATCGCTCCGTGATGGGCCGGAATGCGGCGGTGCGGAGTGGAATGGCAAAAACCAAACACATACGGAGGTGTGAACCCTGATGGCCGCCACGATCATGGATCGGATTCTCGCTTCGTCGAACTTGCCGTCGGTGCCGCTTGTGGCCCTCAAGGTGCTCAAGTTGACGCAGCAAGAAGATGTCTCGATCGATGATATCGCACAGGTCATTCAAAAGGATCCGGCGCTGACCGCCAAGCTGCTGCAGACGGCCAACTCGCCGCTGTTCGGTCTGGCGAAGAAGGTCGCCTCGATCCAGCAGGCCACCGTGATCTTGGGGCTGCGCACCGTCAAGGTGATGGCCCTGAGTTTCTCGCTGGTGGACGCCCTTCGGAAATCACAGGACGGCGAGTTTGACTATCCGAGATACTGGCGGCGCTCGCTGACCTCCGCAGCGGTCGCCAAGCTCCTCGCCCAACGTTGCGCAGGGCTTCGTGCCCATGAGTGCTTTCTGTGTGGCCTGTTGGCCGACATCGGGATGTTGGCTGCCTACCAGTGCGTCAGCGACGTCTACCGCCCGGTCCTAAGCCGCTTCGCCGCGAACCCGCGTCCGATTCAGGAAATCGAAGCCGAGGTTCTCGGGTTGACCCACGCCCGGATCAGCGGCGAAATGCTCCGCAAGTGGTCGCTGCCCGACATATTGTGCGACGCGGTTGCCGCTCATCACGGCGAGGGGCTGGAGTCGCTCGGGGAGCGGCCCCGAATGCTCGCTTCGGTCATCTACGCGGCCGCTTCTATCGCCGAGTTGTTCTGTGGGGACGTGGAGAGCTGGCGACACAACGAGGTGAAGGCACACTGTTTGAAGCTGATCCCCATCACCTCCGAGGCCCTTGAGGAGGCCCTCGAGGAAATCCATACGGACGTCAGCGGGATGGCTTCGTTGTTCAAACTCGAGATTGGCGAGTCCGTCTCCTACGAGACCCTGCGCACCCAGGCCATGATGCAGATGGCCAACATCTCCATGTCCGCTGAGATGGAGCGCGCCGAAGCCACCACCCGCGCCGAGCAGGTCACGCAGGAACTCAAGGAAGTCAGCCATAAGGCTGCCAC
>JAUWNF010000354.1 GCA_030612785.1 Phycisphaerales bacterium | reverse complement strand
TCCGTCATCATCAGGCTGTTCCACTGCGCGCCGGTATGCTCAGGGTGACACGGACCACAGGTGAATTCGTTGATCCACGGGCTACCCGGATCAGGATAGAAGGCCGTGCCTTGGTGTGCGTTATCCTTGACCGTCGCGTTCCGATCACCGCCATGACAGATGACACAACCGGCCGGGTCGTCGAGCGCTCGTCCCATAGCTGTAATCTGCTGCATCATTTCGCTGTCGGCTTCGCGGATGGGCTCGATACCGCGGTGGCAGGCCAGGCAACCGGATTCCTCACTATCGGGCAAGTGTTGTCGGTTCTCCCCGTCTCCAGAGTATGTCAGGAGCCCGGCAACAAGCAGTGCCGTGCTGAAACACAGGATCATGGCTGGTCCTCCCTCGTGCTACTGTCAGCTCCGCGCTCCAGAGCGTCGCGCTGCGCCGCATTCGTGTGGTTGGCGGACATGCTGCCTTCGATCACCCGGTGAACGATCATCCGCGTTGCGTCCACATTGTGCAGCGGACCGGCTCGGCGCAGTACTCCGAGAAGATGCTTCCCCGCCGTGTCCGCCTGTGTCTCGGCATGGTCGAGCAGGCCATCGACTTCCTGTTGCCATGACGCCAGCATGCCTTGGTATTCCGCGTTATGGCACTCCACGCAAAGGAGATCGATCACCTCGATCCCGGTCGGCTGCGACAGATCGTGACAGTCTTGGCACCCAACGTCACCGGCCATTGGCTCGGCGGGAATGTCGTATACCTTAAAGGCGGCCGATGTGCCGGCCCGAAAGTCGGCCTGGTCGGTGTGGCATCCGGCACAGGTCCTTTGCAGAGCAGCGCCGCCGTCATGACATCGATCACAACGCAACTCCGCGTGCCGTCCTTCCAGCTTGATGGGGTGAATAAACTCTCCTTCAACGAGCACCGTGGATTCGCCTTCGCGATCCACGCGGTTGAGGAACGTGTGGCAGGCACCACAGGCATGGATGATCGCGTTCCCGTCTTGGTCGATATGCCGCCCGTCGTGACAGCGGAAGCAGCCCGGCGAGATTTTATGGCCGATGTTGTCCGGATAGGTTTGCCAATCGACCCGCATGTGTGAGAAGACACTGGTGTGGTACATCTTCGTGACGGTCTCGATGGCCCGGTGGATCAGTGTTTGCTGTTCCTGCCACACCTCGACGTGGTTGGTGCTGTAGAACCCCGTGATGGCGGCGGCGATTCCGTCCTCCGCGCTTCTTGCGTCCGCATAGGGGTGAGCCAGTGCCGCCACCGCTTCGCGCTTGATGAACGGCAACATCAGGTCAATCGTGCCTTCCCGCAGGGCGATGTCAACGGCGTCCGCCGGCGCGAGGAAGCCATGGGCTGATCGATTGTGGCAATCCATGCAGTCCATGTTCCGAGTCTGACCATCGGGCTTCGGAGCGGCATGGGGCTGGCCGTCCGAGCGAAAGATCACCTCGTTTCCATCGGGGCCCGTCATCTTGACCCAGGGTATGTTCTGAAGTTTGTCATCGGCGGCGACGTATTCGATACGTCCTGCCCAGGCGATATGCATGTGAGCGCCCCCGGCGCGCCCGGCGCGCCCGCCGGACCGGGATCCGCCGCCGGTCTTGAGTAGCATCCTGATTTCATGGGGCGTGCTGTTCTCGTCGGAGGCGAAGCGGGTGAGGTCGGCCAACTGGGCGCCGAAGAACTTCTCGGGCCAGTGACACTGCTCGCAGGTTTCCCGGGCCGGTCTCAGATGCTCAATCGCCGGTGGGATCGGCCGGGAGTAGCTGTCACGCAACACTGCAAGCACCTGGCGCGTGCCGGAGAACTTCGACTTGACGAACCAACTCGCCCCCGAGCCGATGTGACATGCGGCGCACGGCACACGGGCGTGGCCCGACTGGGCGTAGGTCACCGCCTGCGGCTCCATAACCGCGTGACAGGCCTGTGAGCAGAACGTGACCGAGTCGGTGAAGTGATACCCCCGGTAGCTGCTCACTCCCACCACCGGAAGCAGGATGAACGTGCCTCCCACGACGACCTTCGCTGCGCGGCGCTGGCTCGGATCGTTGAGATCGACCCTTGGGAAGCCAAAGATCAGTTTCTGCTCCGGATCGCGCCGATGCAGTTTCCAGCTCCGCAGCAGAATGCCCAACGGCATGGCGATCAGGCCGAGGAGCAGAATCCCCGGCATCAACAGGTACCCCACGATGTCCACGTACGGATTGGTGACCGGGACGGCAAGATGGAACAGTCCAAAGGTCAGCAGGCCCAGCAGGCCGATGATCGCCAGAAAAGCGCCGGCCAGGGTGATCTGGTTGTTCCACAGGGGACTGCCGCGGGATGCCGGAGAGGAACCGGGACGAGAACTCGCCAAGTGTGTTGCATCCGTCCCGCCGGAGCGACTCTTGTCGAATCGCTCCTGCGAGTCCACGTTCGAGTCGCCGCGCGGTGTCATGTCACGTCATCGTATCTCTGGGGCGTCGGATATCAACCACCTGTCAGATGCCGGCCCCACCGGCGTAAAGGTCCTGGCGGGTCTGCGCCTGCGTGATCCGGCTCCCAGGCGATACGCTGTGCGGCAGCCAGACGTTTCCACCGATGACCGAGCCGTGGCCTATCGTGACCGGTCCGAGGACGGTGGCCTCGGAGTAGATGATGACGTCGTCCTCGACGTTGGGGTGCCGCTTGATCCCTTTGATCGGCTTGCCGTCTTTGTCCAACGGGAAGCTCTTGGCACCGAGTGTGACGCCCTGGTAGAGCCGCACTCGTTTGCCGATCACACACGTCTCGCCGATAACGACACCGGTGCCGTGATCAATGAAGAAGCTCTCGCCGATGCTCGCGCCAGGATGAATGTCGATGCCGGTGATGCTGTGGGCGTGCTCAGTGATGATCCTGGGAATAAGCGGAACGCCAAGTGTGTGTAGCTCATGGGCCAGCCGGTAGTTCGTGATTGCCAGCACGCCGGGGTAACAGAAGATCGCCTCATCGGGGCAAGTGGCCGCCGGGTCACCTTCGTATGACGCCTGCACGTCCGTGGCCAGGTTCCGGCGCGTGGCCGGAAGCCCGGCCAGGAACCGGCGGGTAATCGATTCGGCGCGGGCGTCACAGTCGGTACCGGGATCCGCGCTTGGGTTATCACAGGCGAAGCACAAGCCGCGTCTGATCTGCTCTTGCAGGTTGCGCCGGATTCGGTCGAGCGTGCTGCCCAGGTGGAAAGCCGTGTTCTCCGCCGTGAGGTCCGAAGCGCCGAAGTAGCCGGGGAAGAGCACCGTCCGGAGCGCCTCAACGATGTCGATCACAACGTCGCGCGAGGGCAACGGTTGTCTGCCGGGGCACCCTCCTGCCGGTCGCCCAAGGCCGCCGTTGGCCTCGCACAGCGCGGCCACCAACGAGGCAAGTTGACCGTCCTCAGCGGCAGCGTTGCCAGGTGTGGCGGGATCATGTGGTTTGGTCGTTTCCATTGTAGTTCTCAAGAAGCCTTGTGCTCAGGTAGAGCTCCCGGGTGTCGGGAAACACGACCACGATCAACTTGCCAGTGTCCTCCGATCCGGTCGCAATCGCAAGGGCCGCACTCAAACGAGCGCGGGCGTGCACGCGGCGTCGCACTCGGCGCCGCACGTGGGTGAGGACTTCGCTGAGGCGATTTCCGCCGCCCTGAGACCGGAGAGGAGCATCCCCCCGAACGTCGGCCCCATGCGAGGCAAGCCGCGCACCGTGCTGACACTCATGCCGCACACGATGAGGCCGGGGTAGATCTCGCCGGTGTTCTCCACGATCGCGTCCTCGGCGGCGTCGGCGTCCATCGGGCCCATTCCGGCAAGCTCGATAAGCCCCCGGCTGGCGAGCTTCTCTGCCACCGCGGCGTCGTGTCCGGTGGCGTCCACCACCACATCGGCTTCGAAGGACACAGGGTCCACACAGGTGATCTGCCTGGGCAGAGCCCCCAGCGGCGTCTAGTTCACTACCGCGCCGTGGACGCGGCCATCCTTGAGCACCACGTCGTCGACGGCGGCCATGTTCAGAACCTTGACGCCGGCGTCGCAAGCGGAGGCGATGAGCTTGGAGCACGCGTGCGGAGCGTCGGCAACATACAGGCCGTCCCTGGTCTCCGTCAGGGGCACGCCGAGTTTCTCCAGCTCTCTGTGTCCAGGGGCGCGCACGGTAAGCTTGTTCATCAGAAAGCCACCGATCCAGAACCCGCCGCCTAAGTAGTTGTTGCGCTCGATCAGGAGCACGCGCTTCCCCTCCCGGGCCAACTCTCGCCCACAGATCAAGCCAGAGGGGCCCGCGCCAACGACGATCACGTCGGACGAGACGTATTCCTCAAGATCGTCGACGAAGTTCCTGAGTATTGCGCGTGTCACATCCCCGTCCGAACCCGGGCTGAAAATACGGTTCACTTTCATGTTCGCTACCTTTCCTTACTGGACACGGAGTCTTCAAACAGCCATGTGCTCAGATACCGTTCCGCGGCATCGGGAAGCACGACTACGATCATCTTGCCTTTGTTCTCCGGCCTGCCCGCTATCTTGATG
>JAUWNF010000340.1 GCA_030612785.1 Phycisphaerales bacterium | reverse complement strand
CGCCCCTGAATTCGAACCCGCGCAGGGCCCCGATCCCCCCGGCGTAGAAACGCTCGAACACCGGCGCGTTGCCGAAGATCGCCCCCACGTCGCCCCGGACGGAGAAGACCGACTTGCGGTCCTGCACGTCGGTATACATCGTGGTGTGCCGCGCGTACCCGCCGGTCAGCCGCCCGAAGAAGTGGTCGCCGCCCAAGACGCCCACCTGCTCCCAACTCAGACGAAACCGATCCCCGCGCGTGGGGAGAAAACGGCTGTCGGTTCGGTCGCGGACCAGCGTCGCCTTCACGCTGGTCAACAGGTTATTGCCTTTGTCCCTGCGGATTTCGCGGGAGGTGAAGATGTCTTCGGGGTCGATGTTCACGTTTTCGACCCGCAAGGCGATTTCGCCGAACCAGTCCTTGAGAAAACCCTTCTGGAAGCGCTTGCCGAAACTCACGTTGCCCCCGATGCGCTCCTCGTCGAAACCGTCGCGCCCGCGGGTGAAGAGATACACGCTGGTCCCGAAGGTAATCGGCTTGTCCAAAAAGTAAGGCTCGGTGAAGTCGATGCGGAAGCGGTTGAGTTCCGTACCCGGCTGGGCTTCCAGACGCAGGCGCTGCCCGGCCCCGTGAAACGAACGCAGCTTGATAAACTCCGCAAAGCTCCGCGGCCAATCGAACAGGTCGAAGTTCTTGATGTCAATCACGAACGACCCCACCAAACCGCTGTTACTGGTGACGCCCACGCCGAAGAGCAGGTCGCCCGCGCGGGCCGACTCCTCGACGTTCACCAGGGCGTCGCGCACCCCCGGCGCGGTCCCCACCGGCGTGACCGTCGCCTTACTGAAGATTTGCGTTTGCAGCAGACGTGTTTCGGCTTCGCGGGCCTCGGTCAGGTTGAAGACCTCTTCGGGGAAGAGGTTGAACGCCCGCCGGACTACTTTGTCCTGGGTCCGTTCGTTGCCGCGAACGACGATCCGCCCCACGTGAATCTGCTCGCCTTCCCCGAGGTCGAGGGTCAGCCGTACCAGACCCGGCGCCTCCGCGAACACCCGCCGCGCCTGCACTTCGGCGTAGATGTAGCCGTGCTCGCCGTAGAGCGACTGAATATCCTTGACGTCCTTCTCCAGCAGCGGACGCTGCATCACGTCGCCCACCGCCAGCCGCATCTTCTCCAGCAATTCCGCGTCGTTGAACACCGTGTTGCCGTGGAACGTAATCGACTCGATGGAATAGCGCGTGCCCTCGGCAACGGTGAAGACGACGGTAAGGTCCCGCCCGTCTGCGCTGAACTCCAAGCGGTAACTGGCTCGGGCGTCGAGGTGCCCCTGGTCGCGGTAGTAAGCCTGGATCGCGAAGGCGTCGCCTTCCACCGTATCCACGTCGAACTTGCCGTCGCGGAAGATCCACAGGTAGGTCTTGGTGGTAATGTGCTTGTTGAGCTCGCGCTGGTCGATCGAATCGTTGCCCTCGTAGAGAATCTTCCGCACGCGGATGCGCACGCCTTCTTCCACGGTATAGACCAGTTCCCCCGTCTCGCGCAGGAGTTCGGCGTCGTAGCTCACCTTGGCGTTGCCGTACCCCTCGCTGCGGTAGAAGGCTTCGAGCGCGGTGCGACCTTCAGCCACCCCGAACGTATCGATGGGATCACCCACCACGAGCGGGACGTGCTCCAACAGCTTTTTGTCCTTGAATTTGACGTTGCCCACGAGGCGGACGGCCGTAATCGCCGGACGATCAGCCAGGATAAACGTCACCGCGATGCCTTCGGTCGTCTCCGTGGTGTCGAGAGTGGCGCTGAGGAACTTGCCGGTGCGCAGCAGACGCTGCACGTCGTCGTCGGCCGTCGCCGCGTCGAAGGGCTGTCCCACGGCGGTGCGCACGACCGAGCGAAGGTACGCTTCGCCGACTACCTCCGTTCCGTGGAAGCTGACGGACACCACCCGCAGCCCGCCCTCGGCGTCCGCGTCGGCGAAGACACTTGGTGACAAGCCCATGACGCCCAGCCACACCGCCGGGATCAACATCGTCTGGAAATTGGTTCTTCTACTCATCGGACATGTTGCCTTCGTGATATGTTGCGCCCGGTTCACACGGCCGCACCTTATTATGATTGGAACCACTGACAACCGCGCCGGAAGGAATCATACAGCAGTTCGCGGCGGTTTGGCAACCGCCGGGGTACGCACAATTGCGTCATCGGCGGCCTGGGACCCTCGCGTCTCGCAAGCGCGCCAACGCGCTGCGGGCCGATTCGTCCCGCGGGTCGATCTTCAACGCCCGTTCGTAGTGCCGGATCGCGTCTTCGAGCTGTCCTCGGGCTTCGTAAACGGTTGCCATCTGAAAATCGACCGCCATCAAGTCAGGATCAAGCTCCTGCGCCCGGCGGAAATGGAGCAGCGCCCGTTCGTAGTCCCTGGTGAGGCTGTAGGCCATGCCCAGGTTGTAGTGCGTCTCGACCGAGTCGGGCACGTGCTCCGAAGCCTGTTCGAGGAAGTAAATCGCGGCGGCGTATTTCTGTTGCTGCCCCAACACCACCCCGAGATTTGCATAGGCCATTCCGTCGAGCTCGCGTTCGGGGTTGAGCGGCAGGTTGGTGGCGATGGCGACTGCCAACACCAGCAGAACCGCCGTTCGGAGAGGTATCGTACGCTCGCCGATCTGTCGATCAGGTTCGGGCGATTCCGGAGATGGTCCCGTGGCTTCGCGTGCGGCGTCCGCACGGGCTGAAGCCCGCGGCTCACTTGGCTTGACAAGCGCGGGCAACTTTTGCAGCACCCGGCGAAGCTCGCACACGCCGGCTCCGGCGAAAATCGCCAGCAGCGGCACCAGCGGACACCGATAGCGTCCGAACACATAAAAAACCGCCACGCCGAGCGCTACGGTCGCGATCATCGCATAGAGCAGCCATAGTTCGCGCCAACGCCGAGCTGTCGCGACCACACCCACCGCTGCCAGGGGGCAGAGTACGCCGAAGTGATTGATCCTTCCGCACAGTGCGAGCAACCACGAAAGATGCGCGTACAGCGTGTAGCTTTCCGTGTCGGGGATTTCGTAGGCGTTCCACACCAGCATCCACTTGTAGAGCAGCAGGCTCACCCACCTGGCCGGATGGCGTTTGATGAAGTCCCAGGCTCGGCCTAGCCAGTAGTTGGAGACCTCGCGCGGAGTCAGCGAGTGGCCCACCGCCGCCTCGGCCAGTTCGGTGGCGTCCTTACGCTCGAAGGGCGGCGCTTCGTGCCCCCGCTTGAGCGCGACGTATCGACCGGTCGCCCCGTCGTGATTACCGATGTAGAAGTTCGGCCCGGCTTGAAAAGTCGTCAGCGAGATCTCCCCACCGACTTTGTAGTTGCGCCACCCGACCACCCCCAACACCAACGCCATCCCCAGTACCAGTAGCGTCACCCCTTGTGGGTGACGAAAAGTCGGACGGAGGGTGCGCCGCCCACAAGGGGCGACGCTACACAGTGCGGGTGCCCCATCCTGTTGTCGGGCGCCAGCCCGACTCAGGGTGGGGGATAGCAACCACACCAGTACCACCGCACCGAACAACAACGCCTGCTCGCGCGTCAACGCCAAGAACCCCAACACCACACCGACGAAAAATGCGGCGAACACCGGTGCAAGGGTGAGGGTGCCCCATCTCTTTGATCCACCACCGCGGATCAAGGGGTGGGGGACGGATCGGCGCTGAAACGTGCTCCGAGCGATCCATCCCAACAGACACAACAACACCGACATCAGAAACAGACTGAGCGTCGCCTTCTGAATCAACCCGTCGAAGAAGATCGCCGGTCCGTACAGCGCGACGATCAGCCCCGCGCATAAACCCGCCCCCCGCGAAACGAACCAGCGACCCGCCAACGCCAACAGCCCACAGGACAGCGCCCCCAGCACAAGCTGCACCACTCGCACGCGCCACAGATCATCGCCGACGACAAGTCGAGTCAACGCAAGGAAGTAAGGGTACGCCGGCGCTTGATAGAACGGTTCGGTACCGAGCCAATCCCCGTCGGCGATCCGCCCGGCCCAGTCCCAATAGGACGCCGCGTCGCCGACCGGATGATAGAAGAACGGCATCGCCTCGATCTGATACAGGTAGAGAACCCGCACCCCTAACGCCAGCGCTACGACACCCACAACGCCCCACCAAAATCCCCATACGGAACGACCGCACCGGGCAGTGGCGGACTCCAACGAGCCGCGGGCTTCAGCCCACCCTTGACAGGGAGAAAGTCTGTCAAGGGCCCGCGCGGTCTCTCTGCCGCCTGCGGTGCGGTCATCCTCTGTGTCGTGATGGGTTGGCGTCTCGCTCACGCCGGGTATGGTACACGGCAGTGGACGTGGCGAAAGGCATTCCGGTGTGTCTCCCTAACGAGTCGCGCGGTGCCCCACCCCTGTGATCCGGGGGTGCCGCATCCCTGTGATTCGCGGGTGCCCCATCCTGTTGTCGGGCACCAGCCCGACTCAGGGTGGGGGATTGACTCGAATGTGAAAGGCGCCCGCAATTGCTAATCTGTCCCCCACCCCGTTCGCCAGCCTTGACGGCCGGCGAAACGGGATGGGCCACCCGCGCCACCCGCACCTGCGCCATTCTCGATCGGCGTGGGTGCCCCATCCTGTTGTCGGGCGCCAGCCCGACTCAGGGTGGGGGATTGACTCGAATGTGAAAG
>JAUWNF010000674.1 GCA_030612785.1 Phycisphaerales bacterium | reverse complement strand
ACGGGAAAGTCGTCGGCTACCGCGCCAAGGTGAGTCTGTCCTTCAAATACGAAAACTAGCCCCGCCCGTCACCGCACGGTGGGCACAGCCCACCCGAGCGTTTGGCCGCCGGTCGCGGGCGGGTAGCGCGCCGGGCGGTCGGTCGTGTTTTCATTCCCTGAGCACGCCTTCGCGGGCGGTTACAAGGTTTGACGATCGGGGACTTGTGCAGGTGCGGCGGGGTCGCTAGGCTCCGGCGAGTAAACTGGTTACCAGGCTTGCTGGTGTAGCACAATCCTTTCCACGGAGGTGACGACCCCATGAGCCCATCGACGTTCAACGCAACGGCCCGTAGATACTCACGAGTGGTTCTCGGCTGCACCGTGCTGGCGGTGATCCTGGGAGGTATCGCCCGTCCAAGCCTCGTATGCGCTGGGGACGAGGTACTGCCCAAGGGGGAGGCGGTCCTCGACAAGTACGTGGAAACCACCGGCGGGAAGGCGGCCTACGCAAAGCTCAACAACCGGGTGACCAAAGGCACTTTCGAAATCCCCGCGATGGGCATCAAAGCCGCCATCACCGGCTACGCCGCCAGACCCAACCAGAGCTACGTGGTAGTGGAGGGAACAACCGTCGGAAAGATAGAGGAGGGGACCGACGGGAAAGTGGCGTGGGAAATCAATCCCATGATGGGCTCGAGGATCAAGGAAGGCGAGGAGCGGGCCAGCGCCCTGCGCGAGGCGGCGTTCGACGGAATGGCCCAATGGCGGAAACTCTACAAGACCGCCGAGTGCGTGGGGGTCGAAAACGTCGATGACCAACCATGCTACAAAGTGGTTATGACGCCTCACCAGGGGGAAGCCGAAAAGCACTACTACGGACAAGAATCCGGCCTGCTCCTCTGGATGGATGTTTCCATCGATACCCCCATGGGAACCCTTCCGGTGGAGATCTACCCGAGCGACTACAAGAAGATAAGCGGGATTCTGCTGGCCTACTCCACGCGCGTCCGCCTGATGGGCCAGGACCGGGTCATAAAGACCGAGAGCGTCAAGTACGACGTCGAGATGCCCCCTGACCGGTTCAAACTGCCCGAAGGGATTCAAGCACTCGTGGACCAGAAAGCCGCCGAGAACGAAAAGACCGAGAAAGCGCCCGTCGGCGGCAAGTAACCGGTGCTCCGCCAGGGTCGTTTTCAATCAGACTGTGACGCGTTCCGGAAAGGTGGGCGTTCGAAGCGCTTACTGAATTAGGAACGGCAACCTGCAACACCCACTTCATTTCGTCCGGGCCCGCGAGTATGGTCTGCGCCTTGGCGTCCGCAAACCACACAATAAGCCGCTACGGATTCCTCGTGGCGGTTGTTTCACACACCCCGAAAGTGCTACACTGGTAACCAGCAATAGAATTGTTGTGCGGATCGTTCGTGCAGGGATCACGCCAAATCAGAAGGAGCGGGAACATGTCTTTGCGATTGTATGTGGCTGTCACGATGTTAACGTTGGTATGGTGCGGTAGTGCCGTGCTTGGTGGTTCGCCATCCGCCAACACCCTCGACACGGTAAAAGTCGACAGTGTCAAGAGCCTGATTCGCGTAGAGGTCAGTGCGGCCCAGGCCGTCGAGAAGCTCAAGCGGGCGCTGCGGAGCTGGGACGTGGCCGGCACGGTCGATCCGGGGCAATCACTTGATCTGGTGGTAACCGATCACGAGCGAGACAAGCTGGTGGCAGCGGGAATCTTGTTTGATACCGTGATCGCGGACATCGACAAGGCCAAGTCGGGGGTGCGCGCATCGTACCACAGCTTTCCCGGACTCGAGGCGGATCTGGCCACGATGGCGAGCAACTATCCGGCGATCACCGAGCTGACCTCGCTCGGTTTGTCGTGGGAGGGGCGCCACATCGGGTGTCTGGAACTATCCGCCACCCCGGCCGGGGACGAAGGGGAGGTGGGCGTGGGGTACATGGGGCTGCACCCCGCACGGGAGGGGCCCAGCCTGGAGGTCGCGGATGACATCGCCGACCGGCTGACC